>CAZFUS010000005.1:0-58336 GCA_964522485.1 uncultured Enterobacteriaceae bacterium
TTACCTGACTGCCCTATATCGGCCGGTCTGCAGCGTCTGGGCGGCACGGCGAGATGCTGTTATGCAGAATCACCCTCAAACCCTGACTTTTCGCGGGCACTGTTTTAAACTCTGAACAGATTCAGGAGGTTAAGCTGTGACCGACCCCAACGACATCAATCCGGAAGACAGCCAACTCTTCCGCACCAGCGTTGGCAGCGTGAAACCGCTGCGCCGGCCGCGGGTGCTCGTCCGGAATCCACGCCCCGCACCCCGGCCGCGGCAGACCGAGCAGGACCAGAACGAGGTGCTGCAGGAAATGGCCCGCGGCCAGATAGACCTGATGGAGGTTGAAACCGGGGAAGAACTCTCCTACCGGCGCCCCGGCATCCAGGCCCAGCTGTTCAAGCGTCTGCGTCGCGGCCAGTTTGTCATCGAGGCTGAACTGGATCTGCACGGCCTGACCAGTATCGAGGCGAAAACGGCCCTGACCCGGTTTCTGTCGGCCTGTCTGGCGGCCAACCGACGCTGCGCCCGGATTATCCATGGCAAGGGTCGCGGCTCCCGGGACGGCAAAGCGGTCCTGAAAAACAAGCTGAATACTTGGTTGCGCACCCGCGATGAAGTTCTGGCATTCTGTTCAGCCCGATTGGCGGATGGCGGAACAGGTGCTGTTTACGTACTGCTGCGTCAGCAGAAGCAATCGTGACAAGCTTCACATTACAGCGTTACAGATGCGCTATCCTTTATTCTGAAACAGGGGGTTACGCATAAATCGGCCGTCAGGCGGCCGACTTACGCGTGGCTCAGACTCAGCCAATTATTGTGGATTCATGAAAATTATGAGTTTCAGACCCGGCAACAACCAGGAAAAAAGTCTGCGCTCTACAGTCATGATCATCGACGATCAGATGACCAGCCGGCTGATTCTGGAAACGATTGTCAAAAGCATCGGCAGCAACATCAATGTTCGATCGTTTGATAATGCTGAAACCGCGCTTGAAGTTGCCAGACAGAATCCGCCGGATCTGGTACTGGCGGATTTCAAGATGCCACAGATGGACGGTATTGAATTTACCCGTCAGATGCGCGCATTGCCGGACTGCAACGATGTGCCCGTAGTCATCGTTACCATCTATGATGACAAATCCGTTCTCTACAAAGCACTTGATGCCGGTGCCACCGACTTTCTGCGCAAGCCCGTCGATCACTATGAATGCAAGGTACGCTGCCGCAATCTACTCACCCTGCACAGACAGCAGCTGATTATCCGTAACCGCGCCAACATACTGGAAGCTCAGGTACATCTGGCCACCGAAGCCATCCATACCCGTGAGAAGGAAACGTTATACCGGCTGGCCAGAGCCGGTGAGTTTCGTGAAGGCATATCTGGCAGCCGTCTGCTGAGAATGGGGCGCTTCGCAATCATCATGGCGGAAGAACTGGGCATGGATACCGAACAATGCCGCATACTCGAATTTGCCGCTCCCATGCATGATATCGGCAAAATCGGCATCCCCGATACCATCCTGAAAAAGGCCGGGCAACTGGACACCGATGAATACAACATCATGAAGCGTCATACCACCATCGGATATGAGATCCTCAAGGACAGCCCTTCACCTTATCTGCAGATGGGTGCGGTGATTGCCTTGCGTCACCATGAGCGTTACGACGGCAAGGGCTATCCCGATGGCATGAAAGCAGGTGATATTCCACTGGTAGCCCGCATTGCCGCCGTTGCCGATGTCTATGATGCTTTGATCAGTAAACGTGTCTACAAAGCAGCCTGGCCACACGAACAGGCACTGGAATATATAATGTCAGCTCGCGGGGAACATCTGGATCCCGACTGTGTCAATGCTTTTGTTGCCCATGAAGAGGAAGTCATTGCCTGCACAACGCAGTATGAAAATCTGCAGACAGGTGCAGTGAAGCATGGAACCGGTTCTGCCTGAGCACACTCCCTAGCCTGATAACCAAGACAAAATGAAACTTAACTGGCTAAAAGGCTCTACTCCACGTCCCGATACTGAACTGGAACAATGCTCGGTCAGGCTCGTCATTCTGAGCATTGTATTTTCCTATCTATACCTGAATCTTCCTGAGAGTGATGCCAATCTTATACTCACGGGTATGGCGGTCGTCAGTTTCCTGGCAATCGTTTTGTTTACTCTCTGCTATATGTCCGGAAACATCTCCCGATTCAGACGCTTGTCAGGCATGTTTCTCGATCTGGGGGCAACCACTTTTTTCATGGCCATCATGCCATCAGCGGCACCTATATTCGGTGTGTATCTGTGGGTGACCCTGGGCAATGGCTTTAGATACGGCGAACGTTATCTTTATATCTCGACACTATTAAGTGTCGTCGGATTTTTAACGGTAATGGTCGTTTCTCCATATTGGGTTGAGCACCGGGTTCTTGCGTTCGGCCTCCTGGCTTCACTACTGGTTATCCCTGCCTATGTTGCTGTCTTGATCAAGCGATTGAACGAGGCCGTAAACAAAGCCAATGTTGCCAACGAAGCAAAGTCCAAATTCCTGGCCAACATGAGCCACGAAATCAGGACACCGCTCAACGGCATTATCGGCATGAGCGATCTGCTTGTTACCACAAAATTAACCGACGAACAAACAGACTACGCCAGCACGATCAATGACTCGGCACAGACTCTATTGAGTCTGGTCAATGATATTCTCGACCTGTCGAAAATCGAAGCCGGCAAAATCAACATTGAGAATATTGATTTTGATTTGCACGTGTTCCTGAACAGCACAGTGCGCATGTTCCAGAATCAGGCACGACAGAAGGGACTGAATCTGCATATGCATATTGCACCCGAGCTGCCCTATCAGCTCAATGGCGATGTTCATCATCTGCGCCAGGTGCTAATGAATCTGTTGTCGAATGCCATTAAATTCACCGATAAAGGACGGGTACAGGTTATCGTTGAGCCTTACCATGCACTAGGTGCCTCCAATAGCACGATAGGGTTGCAGTGCAAAGTAGTGGATACAGGTATCGGCATCAGCCCGGCATCCCAGGCCCGCATCTTTGAGAGCTTCTCCCAGGCCGACGAAACCATAACGCGCAAATTTGGCGGCACCGGCCTCGGCGTTTCCATCTCCAAACAGCTCATAGAGCTCATGGACGGGGAAATGGGGGTCGAAAGCAAGCAAGGTACAGGCTCGACGTTCTGGTTCCGCCTTGAACTGGGTGTCAGGGCCGAGAACAGACAGACCACGGAATTCCTCGATCAGAAGCAGGTGCTGCTTTTGAGCCCCGATACGGAGCGCAGGCGGCAGTTGGCGCTGATGCTGTCTGAATGGGGCATTCGGAGCGAGCTACTCAACGACGAGTCGGAACTGTACGAAGCGATCCGTGATAACGGCAGTTATCTAGCACAATTCAATCTGTTTCTGCTTGATGCGGACAGACTCAACACTGACGTCGAATCATTCGCTCAAGAAATACATGGCAGCAGACATGGCGACGAGCTACGCATGGTGCTTTTGTACGAACAGCCAATCATGTCCGCCGACGAACAGAAACTGTTAAGCGCCGGCTATTTCTGCATAATGGCCTACCCTCTGGACAAACGCATTGTCTTCAATGTTGTGCATGCAGCTACCGCTGGTGATTTGCATAACACGCGCGTGGCAAGTCTGCTGGATCATTATACACAGGGCTACAACCCGGCGCGGAAGGGCAAGTCCAGAATCCTGGTCGGCGAAGACAACCCGACCAACCAGAAGGTCATAAGTAAATTGCTGGAGCATGCCGGGCATAGCGTCACCATGACCGGTAACGGCGAGGCGGTACTTAATGCTCTCGAAACAGATCACTTTGACCTGGTTATTGTGGACATGCACATGCCGATCATGGGTGGCCTTGAAGCGGCTAAACTTATCCGCTTTACTCACGCTGATAAATCCATACCCATTATCATGCTGACTGCCAATGCAACACCAGAAGCTGTTGCGGCTTCCAAGGATGCCGGGATTGATACGTATTTAACCAAGCCCATTGAACCGCAGAAGTTACTCGACAGTATCAATCAGTTCACCGCTGCCAAGCAGCAGGAAGCCGATCAGCAACCGAAGGCGAATCCGGTGTCATCGCATGGGCTGGGGCCAGTGCTGGTCGACGAGCAGGCACTGGATGCCCTGGCCGCCATAGCACAGGATCCTGGTTTCATGCGGGAACTGATCGACGGTTTTTTGCAGGATAACGCCGATACCGTTTCCCAGCTGAAACATTCTCTACAGACAGAAGACTACAGACAGGTTCGGGAACTGGCCCATGCCGTCACCGGCAGCGCCAGGAGTATCGGAGCTCTCAAGCTCGGCAAACGGTGTGCTGAAATCAATCGGCTGTCCGACGATAAGATGAAAGCAGAAGGGACAGAACGTCTGAAAGCGATCTCCGAGGCCCTGGAGGCGACCCGATCGGCATTGATTACCTATCGGGATCGCCGGGCCTCGGCCGCTATTTCCTGAATTACGCGATCGCTCGGAGTGCCTCGACTCGCGGTTTGTCTTCTGAAGATATACGGTACTGCGCGCTGACCAGTCTTTCCATAACCTTAAGATCCCGCTGGGTAAGCTGCATGGCGGTATCCACCCAGACATGACAGACCCGCATCAATTCTTGATAGCTGATCGGCTTGCTGATCTGGCGGATTTTCTGTATGGCGAGCTGAGTATTACGACGATGCTGATTCCGGTGCACAAAATCGTAAACCGCCGCTTCACCTTCACCCGGTTCTGCAAGCGCGTCTATAACACCCATATCATATAATTCCTCGGCACTATACATACGTCCACTCATAATCATTCGTTCAGCCTGGGCTGCTGGCAGACGCCGTGACAAAAGCTGATAGGCGCCCATTCCCGGGAACAGATTGAACAAGACTTCCGGCAGACCAAACTTCGCATCGCGTTCAGCAATTATGATACTGCTGGACAAAGCTGATTCGAAACCACCACCCAGTGCCTGGCCTCGCACCAGTGCAATTGTTGTAACCGTACCGTGGAAGTTACATGCTGTTGGATACAGGCCATCAATACACAACCTGGCATAATCTGTCAGGCTTTGACGATCGCGATTCCGCAGACACTTGAGGAATAATTCCAGGTCGCCGCCAAGATTATACGGTCTGGAGGGAGGTGAGGTCATGACCTGGTAATGAACACGCTCGACTGAGTCATCAATAGGATAATAGCCGCGATTCTGCATCAAAGCACTGTGGGATGTAATAATTTCTTTGACGAGATCCGTTGAAAAACATGGCCGGCCTGTCGGATCCATGTATAACCAGAGGATGCCCTCTGACTTGTCCATTTGCAGTTTGATTTGTTTGAACTGCTCTAAAATTTTTTTTGTACTAATTGCTTCCATCGGTTCCTCCTATGCCCTGGTAAGGGCAGATGCAGGGATAATTGTTAAATTCACAAAGGTCCCCTTACCAAAGGCAGGGCCCCATATCTCAAGTTTAGCCCAAGAACGGGGGGAACTAGCAAAAAAATGTGGTCTGGAACATCCCGCCGGCTGAAACTGCGACCGGCCTGAAAAAGCGGTCGCCGGAAAAGGCCAGGGGAGGATTCAGCCCAGCAGGGCAACCGCATAGGCCACGACACCTTCGCGGCGACCGACAAAACCCATATTTTCAGTCGTGCTGGCCTTGATGTTTATGGCAGTGATATCGATACCGAGATCGGCGGCCAGATTGGTGCGCATGCTGTCGATATGAGGCGCCATTTTCGGCGCCTGCATCAGTATGGTTATATCAGCATTGACGACAGAATAGGCACGTTCCTGCAGAAGCCTGGCGACATGACGCAATAACAACCGGCTGTCGATGTTTTCGAAGGACTGATCGGTATCCGGGAAATGCTGGCCTATATCGCCCAGCGCAGCGGCACCAAGCAATGCATCACAGAGGGCGTGAATCACAGCATCACCGTCAGAATGGGCGGCCAGACCCTTATCGTTGGGAATATGAACCCCGCCCAGGATCAAGGGGCGACCGCTGACAAAGCCGTGCGCATCATAGCCATGACCTATACGCATTCGGCTTCCGTCCCCTGGGCCTGTAAAAAGAGTTTCGCCATGGCGAGGTCCGTATCCAGTGTCACCTTGATGTTATCCGGCGCGCCTTTGATGAACCGGGGTTGATGACCGGCCAGCTCCATGGCCTGAGCCTCGTCGGTTACGACTACGCCGTTTTCAAGCGCCTGCTCGATCGCCTGCCGAAGTGCCTGCAGGCGAAACATCTGTGGGGTCAGGGCATGCCACAGCCCGGTCCGGTCAATCGTTTCAGTGACAGCATCGTCCGGATTGGCCCGTTTCATTGTGTCCCGCACCGGCCAGCCGAGCAGACCGCCCGCAGGAGAATCCCGCAGCTGCTCGATCAAAAGGCTGATATCAGCCGCCCGGATACAGGGCCGTGCGGCATCATGCACCAGCACCCAGTCTTCAGAACCGGCCTCTGCTTCAAGCAGCCGCAGGCCGCTCAGAACTGAATGCATTCGCTCGGCGCCACCATCGGCCCGGCGGATTTTATTGTGCCGGGCGATGACAAGCTGCGGCCAAAACGGATCGTCCGGCGCTATCACCGCCACCACACGACTGATGCGTGGGTGCCGGCAAAAACGGGAAAGTGTGTGTTCAAGAATCGTTTGCCCACAAATCGTCAAATACTGTTTCGGTCTGTCTGAACTCAGGCGACTGCCGCTGCCGGCAGCGGGTATGACGGCCCAGTAATGTTGATCCGGCATTCAACTCAGTCCTGACGCAGATCAGACATATTCTGCTGGTCAACGATCTGGTAAAACACCTCGTCGGATTGAATCATGCCAAGTTCACTGCGGGCACGTTCCTCGACCGCTTCCTGGCCATGTTTGAGATCCATGACTTCGGCAGCCAGGGATTCATTGCGTTCTTCGAGCTGCCCGGTTTCTGTCTTCAGCTCAGTGCGGATTTTCTGAAGATGATGAACCTCCGTCAAGCTACCGGTACCAATCCACAGCTTGTATTGCAGTAGCACAAGCAACAGTCCCAGAATCAGTAATAGTATTTTCATGGCTGCGCGTGGTTCCGGTCAACTCCTGAGATTATAGAATGCATCGTGGCCCGGGTAACCAGCACGTTCACCAAGCTGGTCCTCGATCAGCATAAGGCGATTGTATTTCGCTACTCGATCAGAGCGGGACAGTGAGCCGGTCTTGATCTGGCCGGCCGAAGTCGCGACTGCCAGATCTGCAATGGTGGTATCTTCGGTTTCACCTGAGCGATGCGAGATTACGGCCGTATAGCCGGCCTTCCTGGCCATCTCGATCGCCGCCAGGGTTTCGCTCAAGGTACCGATCTGATTGACCTTGATCAGGATCGAATTGGCGATGCCGTTATCAATGCCTTTTTGCAGCAGTTCAGTGTTGGTCACAAACAGATCATCGCCCACCAGTTGCACGTCCCGCCCCAGCTTGTCTGTAAGCTGGCGCCAACCGTCCCAGTCATTTTCCGCCATACCGTCTTCCATGGTAATAATCGGATATTTATCAAACCAGGGCGACAGATAATCGATAAGGCCGGCAGCATCGAACGATTGCTTTTCCGAGGCCAGGTGATATTGGCCATTGGAGAAAAATTCGGAACTGGCCACATCCAGGCCCAGCAGAATATCTTCACCGGCGCGGTAGCCGGCCCGCTCAATTGCCTGGAGAATAACTTCGATGGCTGCTTCATTGGATTCAAGGTTTGGTGCGAAACCCCCTTCATCACCCACCGCTGTGCCAAGTTCCCGCTCCGCAAGTACCTGCTTCAGCGCATGAAAAATTTCTGCGCCGTAACGTACAGCCTCGCGCAAGCTGGCTGCGCCGACCGGTACAATCATGAATTCCTGCAGATCGATACTGTTATCAGCGTGCGCACCGCCGTTGAGAATATTCATCATCGGTAACGGCATCTGGAACGGACCTCCGCCGCCCAGATAAGCATACAGCGGCAGACCCTCTTCCACCGCCGCCGCATGGGCCGCAGCCATGGAAACGCCGAGAATGGCGTTGGCACCCAGATCGGATTTGTTGTCGGTACCATCGAGTTCGATCATGGTTCGATCAATGCCGGCCTGATCGCTGACTACCATACCCTCGAGGGCCTTGGCGATACGGGTATTGATATTGGCAACCGCCTTCAGCACACCTTTGCCGTTATAACGCTTTTTGTCGCCATCACGCAGTTCCAGCGCCTCGCGCACGCCGGTGGAAGCACCGGACGGCACCATGGCGCTGCCGCAGGCACCGGATTCGGTGGTGACTTCAGCCTGGATGGTCGGATTGCCGCGTGAGTCAAGGATTTCACGGGCATGAATGGTTCGGATTGCGGACACCTGTCGGCTACTCCTTATGATTGTTATGTGGGTTCAGATCAGGTTCAGAAACTGCCTGTACCTTTTACCGTCTGATCAATTTCACGCAGCGTTTCCAGCAACGCGCGCATATTGCCGAGCGGCCAGGCATTGGGACCGTCACTCAATGCCTGATCGGGGTTCGGGTGCGTCTCCATGAATATACCGGCAACACCGACTGCAATAGCAGCCCGCACCAGAGCCGGTACGAATTCACGCTGTCCGCCGGAGCGGCCGCCCTGGCCGCCGGGCATCTGCACTGAATGGGTAGCATCGAACACGACCGGGCAGCCGGTATCACGCATGATCACCAGCGCGCGCATATCCGACACCAGATAATTGTAACCGAAGCTTACACCACGCTCACAAACCATGATCTGTTCATTGCCGGTGGCCCGCGCCTTGGCGACGACATGCCGCATATCCCAGGGCGCGAGAAACTGGCCCTTTTTGATATTCACCGGTTTACCTGTTTGCGCCACTTTCTGAATAAAATTGGTCTGGCGGCAGAGAAACGCCGGTGTCTGCAACACATCCACCACGGCCGCCACTTCATCCATAGGTGTATCTTCATGCACATCTGTCAGCACCGGTACACCGATATCTGTTTTCACCTGCTCCAGTATCTGCAGTCCCTCATCCAGACCGGGGCCGCGGAAACTGTCTGCGGAAGTGCGGTTAGCCTTGTCGAACGAGGATTTGTAAATAAACGGGATGCCCAGTTCAGCGCTGATTGATTGCAGCTCACCGGCAGTATCCAGAGCCAGTTGCCGGCTTTCAATGACGCAGGGGCCGGCGATCAGGAAAAAAGGCTGATCACTGCCGACATCAAAATTACACAACCGCATCCTTGACCACCTTTGCCGCCGTCTGACGATAATGTACGGCAGCCTGTACGAAACCGGCGAACAACGGATGGCCATCCCGCGGCGTGGAAGTAAATTCGGGATGGAACTGACAGGCGACAAACCAGGGATGACTGTCTATCTCGATAATCTCTACCAGCCGCTCGTCCACCGAGACACCGGCAATACGCAGACCAGCTTCTTCCAGCTGCTGGCGGTAACGATTGTTGAACTCGTAACGATGGCGATGGCGCTCAATAACCTCGGGCTTATCGTATAAGTCACGTACTCTGGAATCCGGCAGCAGCTTGCAGCTTTGTCCGCCGAGCCGCATGGTACCGCCCAGGTCCGAGCTGTTGTCACGGACTTCTTTGCGGCCGGCAGCGTCCAGCCACTCGGTAATCAGGGCAATAACCGGATGCAGTGTCTGCGGATCGAACTCTGTACTGTTGGCGTCTTCCAGGCCGACAACGTTGCGGGCGAACTCGATCACCGCCACCTGCATGCCCAGACACAGCCCCAGATAGGGCATTCTGTGTTCACGGGCATAACGCACCGCGCGGATTTTGCCTTCGATACCGCGGTTACCGAAACCGCCCGGCACCAGGATCGCGTCCATGTCGCGCAGCCGTTCGGTACCGTAACGCTCAATATCTTCGGAATCCACATAGTTGATCCGGATGCGCGTGCGAGTATGGATACCGGCATGTATCAGTGCCTCGGACAACGATTTGTAAGAGTCAGCGAGATCGATGTACTTGCCAACCATGGCGATATTGACCTCGCCGCGCGGATGACTCATGGCATCCACCACCGCGTCCCATTCACTCAAATCGGCAGTCTGAACATCGAGACCGAACTTCTTCACGACAATTTCATCGAGACTCTGCTCGTAATACAGACGCGGAATTTTGTAGATATTGTCAACGTCCAGTGCGGAAATGATCGCGGACTCCTCGACATTGGTGAATAGTGCCATCTTGCGGCGTTCATTATCCGGCAACGGCTGGTCGGTACGGCATAACAATACATCGGGCTGAATGCCGATCGAACGCAATTCCTTGACGGAATGCTGGGTTGGTTTGGTCTTGATTTCACCGACCGTAGCAATATAGGGCACCAGCGTCAGGTGAATGAACATAACCCGTTCGGCACCTAGTTCAACGCGCATCTGCCGGATCGCCTCGAGAAACGGCTGGCTCTCGATATCACCCACTGTACCGCCGATCTCCACCATGGCTATCTCGGCGTCACCGGCGCCCTCCATGATGCAGCGCTTGATTTCGTCGGTAATATGCGGAATCACCTGGACGGTGCCACCCAGATAATCGCCCCGGCGTTCTTTTTGTATAACATTTAAATAGATACGCCCGGTCGTGTAATTATTGCGCTGACTCATGCGAGTGCGCACGAAGCGTTCGTAATGACCGAGATCGAGATCCGTTTCGGCCCCATCTTCGGTGACAAACACCTCGCCGTGCTGGAAGGGACTCATGGTCCCCGGATCGACATTAATGTATGGATCCAGTTTCAGCAGCGTGACCCACAAGCCGCGTGCTTCAAGCAATGCTGCCAGAGAAGCAGAGGCGATGCCTTTGCCGAGCGATGACACCACTCCACCGGTAATAAAGACAAATCGCGTATTGACAGGCCGGGTCACAGCTTATGCGCCGGATTGGTGAAGCAGGAGGGAGCGTCCCCGGTGACCGGCTGGTAACGGCCAGTGCTGACGGGATTGAGGACGCAGGCTGACTCCATAGACGTGCGGGATGCTATCAGAATACGGTGTATTTCTCTATGGTGTTTATCCCCGCCGCGCTACTGCGCGCGGCGGCGCTGCCGTATAATGCGCGCCCTTTACGCCCGTCCCATCAAGACTGATATCGCTGAATGGCATCGAATATCGATCTACGCGCTGCCGTCTACGCGCTGCTGGCTTCCCTGCTGTTCGCCGGGATGGGTGTTGCTGTACGCTTCGCTTCTGCGGAACTGCCTACCGAAATGGTAGTATTCCTGCGCAATCTGCTGGGCCTCATCGCCCTGCTGCCGTGGTTGATCGGCGGGGGTTGGCAGGCACTTGGAACCCGGCGTCTGGCCGCGCACCTGTTCCGTGCAGTCAGTGGTCTGACCGCCATGTATTGTTTCTTCTATGCCCTGGCGCACCTGCAACTCGCCGAGGCGGTGATTCTCAATTACAGCTCGCCGCTCTTCATTGCGCTGTTCGCGCTGCTTCTGCTGGGGGAACGCGCGAACAGCCGGGTAACCGGTGCCATCATCATCGGGTTTGTAGGAGTCGGTCTCATCGTTAAACCGGGATACGGGGTCTGGTCTCAGGCCGCGCTGGTAGGCGTAGCGGCCGGCGTCTTCACAGCGCTGGCCATGGTAGGCATCCGCCGGTTGGCTTCAACCGAACCGATCCGCCGGATTGTGTTTTATTTCTGCCTGTTCGGTACGCTGTTTTCCGCGCTACCGCTGTTCTGGTCCTGGCAGGCACCATCCTTGGCAGTCCTCGCGGTCATGGCGCTGGCTGGCGGTGCGGCCACCCTGGCACAGCTGCTGCTGACCAAGAGCTACAGCCTGATCCCGGCCGCCCAGGTCGGTCCCTACACGTACGCCAGCGTCCTGTTTGCCGCCCTGTTTGGCTGGCTGCTGTGGGGCGAAACACCGGATAGCGCCACATGCTTCGGCGCCATATTGATCACCCTTGCCGGGATCATTACGCTACGCAGCGGCGCCCGGGTGCGTATCAATGGCTGACCCGGGTTGTATGCACCTAAGCTTTTGAACTTCGGACAGAACCAGGCCGAACGTGGATTTTGGGGCCGGGCCTAGAAAACTGCGGACTTCACGGTAGAATAGATGTCCTCGCGCTGCAGAACAGCGCACACCATCGTGGGCGTCGCGTTTCATTCCCCGATAGGAGCGCACGACCGCGCATATCGATAACCAAATATAACATGACAGCCTCGCGCAATAGCTGAAGGAGAAGCCCGGCATGTCCGATATTGAAATCGCCCAGAAAGCGAACAAAAAACCCATCATTGAACTGGCGAAGGAGCAGTACGGCATTGAAGCCGAACATCTCGAGCCGTATGGCCATTACAAAGCCAAATTATCACTGGACTACAGCGACAGTCTGAAAAACAAAAAAGACGGCAAACTGATACTGGTGACCGCTATCAGCCCTACCCCGGCCGGAGAAGGCAAAACCACAACCACCGTCGGCCTGGGCGACGCCATGAACCGCATTGGTAAAAAAACGCTGATTTGCCTGCGCGAGCCTTCTCTGGGTCCCTGTTTCGGCGTCAAGGGCGGTGCCGCCGGCGGTGGCCATGCCCAGGTCGTACCTATGGAAGACATCAACCTGCATTTTACCGGTGATTTCCATGCTATCGGTGCCGCGCACAACCTGTTGTCGGCCATGGTCGATAACCACATCAATCACGGCAACCGCCTCGGTATCGACATCCGCCGCATCAGCTGGAAGCGCGTCGTCGATATGAATGACCGCGCCCTGCGCAACATCGTCATCGCCCTCGGCGGTACTGCCAACGGTTATCCGCGCCAGGACGGTTATGACATCACCGTGGCCTCCGAAGTCATGGCGATTTTCTGTCTGGCGACGTCGCTCAAGGATCTGAAAGAGCGGCTCGGTGCCATCGTGGTCGGATACACCCCCGATCAGAAGCCGGTCCATGCGCGCGAACTGAACGCCCACGGCGCAATGGCCGCGCTACTCAAGGACGCCATCAAACCAAACCTGGTGCAGACACTGGAAAACAACCTGGCGTTTGTCCACGGCGGCCCGTTCGCCAATATCGCGCATGGCTGCAACAGTGTCAGCGCCACCCAGACCGCCCTGAAACTGGCCGACTATGTCATTACCGAGGCCGGCTTTGGTGCCGATCTGGAGGCAGAAAAGTTTATCGACATCAAATGCCGCAAGGCCGGCCTGAAGCCGGCGGCGGTGGTACTGGTGGCCACCATCCGGGCGTTGAAGTTCCACGGTGGTGTTGCCAAGGATAACCTGAATAATGAAAATCTGGAGGCGCTCGAGAAAGGCATGGTCAATCTTGAGCGGCATCTCAACAATATTACCCGGCATTACGGTCTGCCGTGTGTAGTGTGTGTCAATCATTTCACCCACGACACAAATGCCGAAGTGAAGCTGCTCAAGGAAAAGGTCGAGGCGCTGGGCGGTCAATGCGTAGTCTCTAAACACTGGGCTGACGGTGGCGCCGGTGCCGAGGATCTGGCCAAGGCCGTGACGGATGTAGTCGACAACAAGCCAGGCAAACACAGCTATGTCTACGAGGAAGACATACCGCTGTTCGACAAGATCAAGGCCGTCGCCACCAAGATCTACGGTGCCAACGAAGTGACTGCACCGCCTAAGGTCATGGCCCAGATCAAGGAGTTCGACAAGGATTACGGCAAATTCCCAGTCTGTATTGCCAAAACACAAATGTCCTTTACGACTGACCCGACAGTGCGCGGCGCACCCTCGGACCATTCGGTCGAGGTGAGCGAAGTGCGGCTGTCTAACGGCGCCGGCTTTATCGTCGCCATCTGCGGCAACATGATGACCATGCCGGGCCTGCCCAAGGTACCGGCAGCCGAGAAAATCAATGTTGACGACAAAGGCAACATTTCAGGATTGTTCTGAAATCACAACTACTGGAAACAAAAACCCGGCGCAAGCCGGGTTTTTTATAGCTGCTTAAATTCCGTGGAATGTTCGTAAAAAGTGGAATGTGAAAAGCATTACCGCTTTTCACTTTTAACTTTTTCACGCTTCACGCATCAACCTGTCCATCCAAGTCCTGACGATACACAGTTGATCGACAGCAGTAACGGGATGAGATCCTCCAGCCGCTGCTCGTCGTCCTTGCTGCGACTGCGGAAGTGCTTGACCAGGTGCACCTGAGCCAGTCCGACGCGATTAAGAATAGCATTTCGCCGACCCAGGCGGCGGCTGAATTTCCGGAATCTTGACGCCAGCTCCATCTCGCCGGTTATGCGCAGTACCATTTCACAGGTCTTATGATACTCGCCTTCTATCATTCCGAATATGCGATCACGGACTTCCGGCACCGGCACCAGCGCAGCATACTCCCGGCAGACATCCATATCCACGAGCGATAAAGTTTTTTCAACCTCATCGATAATAAGCCGGAACAGCCGCGAGGATTCGAACATTTGCTGCAGCAGTTTCTCGCCTTCTTCACCACGCACATCGATAAAACTTTCGATTGCCGAACCGACGCCATACCAGCCCGGCACGATATGCCGGTTCTGGGTCCAGGCAAATACCCATGGAATGGCGCGTAGATCGTTCAACGACCTGGCGCCGAAACGCCGGGCCGGCCGCGAGCCGATATTCATTAGCGCCAGTTCCTCGACAGGACTTGCCGCCTGATAATAGTCAACCAGCCCTTCCTGTTCGGCCAGGCTGCGATAGGCGGTATAGGCCAGCGCCGACAGCGCCTCCAGCGCTTCATTGAAATCACCGTGTGACTCCAGGGCCTCATGTTCGGATTTGAGTGTATGCTCAAACACACTCGCCGCGAGCAGTTCCATCTGATACTGGGCGGTACCCTGGTTGGCATATTTCGAAGACACAACTTCGCCCTGCTCAGTGATACGCATACGACCCAGGACTGAACCGGCGGGCTGCGCAGCGATAGCATGACCGGTCGGTGCACCGCCGCGACTGACAGAACCGCCACGGCCATGGAAAAATGAAATCGGCACACCACAATCCTTGCCGAGCTGTGTCAGCCGTGCCTGTGCCTTGCTCAGTTCCCAGTTAGCGGTGAGAAAACCGCCATCCTTGTTGGAGTCGGAATAACCAATCATGACTTCCTGAACACCACCCTGATTTCTGACTGAACGCCGGATCAGCTGAATGTCAAACAACTCCTGCATAATCTCCGGCGCCCGCTGAAGATCATCAATCGTTTCAAACAGTGGAACGACGGGCAAAACGCAGCTCTCGACGCCTTCCCTGTCGTTGAACAGTCCGGCGTATTTGGCCAGCAGGTAGATCCCCAGGATATCGGCGACATTCTGAGTCATACTGAGAATGAAATTCCCGAAGGCCTCGCGGTCCAGCTGTTTACGCGTATCACCCACAAGACGGAACATGCCCAGCGTTGACTGGGCCTGGTCATCCAGGGTCTTGAATTCGGGCAGCGATTCCAGCGGCCGCGCCAGCTCGGCCTTGATCCATTCCAGCCATTCGGCGGAGTCCGTAGCCGGAACCTTGGAATCCGCAGGCTTATTATTCAGTTCACGCCAGATGGCGATCAGGGTTGCATTGCTGACGGTCGTATTCTCGCGCAGATCCAGACGTACGGTGCAAAACCGGAAGGTCTCGACTTCCTGACGGACCGGTGTCACCAGAGAGCGGGCCAGATTTTCACAGTGAGCATCCACGAGGCCCTGCTCAAGAACACGCAAATCCTCAATCAAATCATCGACATCCTGATACGTGGTTTCAAGCGGAATACTGGTATTGCCCTCGTGGCGATCAAAGCTCGCCTGCATACGCAGGAGGACACAGGTCATGTACTGGCGGAATACTTCGCCGGGATTGCGGCTGGTCAGCTTCTCACCCTGACCGCTTTCCTCAAGCTTCTGCTCAAGCGCCCGGTTGAAAGTATCAGTGATCTTGGTAAAGCTTTTTGAAACACTTAACTTCTGTACCAGCCGAACAAACTGCCGACAATAGTGCTGCAACACCATATGCCGGTTTCTGAGCAGTGTGTCGCGAGTGACGTCATTGGTCACGAACGGATTGCCGTCACGGTCGCCGCCGATCCAGGAACCGAACCGGAAAAACGGTCTGATGTTGAAACGATTGCCGGGATAATTGAGTTGCAGTGCCCAGTCGAGTTTTTCCATTAATTCCGGTATGCGTTCATACAGCGACTGCTCGAAGAAATGCAGACCCCAGGCTACCTCCTGAGCCACACTCGGCTTCTCCAGTCGCAGTTCGCCGGTCAGCCAGAGTAAATCGATTTCATTACGGATCAATTCGAGCATGCGCTGACGTTCACGTGTGGTCCAGCGAGTACCTTCGAGCTCAAACAGCAGCACGTAGATACGACGATGGATCTCCAGCACCGTCACGCGCTTGGCCTCGGTGGGATGAGCTGTCAGGGTCGGCTGTATATGGGAGGTATCCAGAAGCGCCTGGATATCCTCAGCTTTGACCTGCAGCGCATTGGCACTGGCCAGCACATTGGCGAAAGTGCCGGGGACCTTGTCAGCGCCACGGATCTTTTCGGTCTGACGCCGGCGACGCATGGCCGTATTCTCCTCGGCGACGTTCAGCAGCTGGAACCAGATCCCCCAGGCCTGCAGAACATTATCCAGGATCATGCGATCATTTTCGGGCATCGCTTCCTCACCCAGAAAATAAGGCAGTATCCCTGGACAGCGCTTCTCGATCACCGCGCGCATCTCTTCGTCGAGCAGATCGACGATTTGCTTTGCGTAGGCCGCGGCTGCCGCATCAAGCTGATCCGCGGCCGGAACCGGCTCGTCGGTTACAAAGCTGGCTTGATGCGATTCAGTCACACAACACGATCCGGGAGGATTTCACCGTCGAAATAGGCTTTCACATTGGCAAACGCCCGCAGACCCATCGCTACACGGGTTTCAGTGGAAGCACTGCCGAGATGCGGCAGTAATACCACATTATCCATGCCAAGCAGGTCTTCAGTGACCTGCGGCTCCTTTTCATAGACATCCAGACCGGCGGCGGCAATTGTACCGCTCTTCAGAGCTTCCACCAGTGCCTGTTCATCAACGACATCACCGCGGGCTGTGTTAATCAGTATGGCATGCGGCTGCATCGCTTTCAGCCGCTCCGCATTGAGCAAGTGTCGCGTTTTTTCACCCCCCGGACAGTGCAATGAGACAAAATCGGCCTGGCTGAGGACTTCCTCGGCACTTTCACACTGCACGGCACCATAGCGATTGATGACTTCCCTGGACGGCGGGAACGGGTCATGGAAGATAATTTTGATACCAAAGCCGTAATGAGCCTTATGGGCGACAGCCTGGGCGATGCGGCCGAATCCAATGAGACCCAGCGTCTTGCCGGTCACTTTGGTTGCCAGCATATGGGTAGGACGCCAGCCGGTCCATTCCTTGTGACGAACATGCCGTTCGCCTTCACCGGCGCGGCGGGCAGCCATCAGCAACAGAGTCATGGCGATGTCGGCCGTACAGTCGGTCAACACCTCTGGCGTATTGGTGACAATGATACCGCGCTTTTTGGCCGCCTCGATGTCAATATGATTAAAGCCGACACCGAAATTGCCGAGTATCTTGCAGCGCAGCGGTTCCGCGCTCAGAACCTCGGCATTGATCTTATCCGACACGGTGGGACAGACGGCATCGGCATTTTTGAGGGCCGCCTGCAGTTCTTCGCTGCTCATCGGATGGTCATCTTCGTTGAGAACAACATCGAAGTGCTCTTTCAGTTTGGCCTCGGCCGCGGCCGGCCACTTTCGGGTCACAATAACCTTGGGCTTGCTCATAGGGACTTTTCCTGTTCCTCACTGAAACCGGCCATACAATTGTACCTTGGCAATAGCGGTAGCCGGTGTTTACTGACGTTTGAAACGGCACCTGTCCCCTTGCACGGGGCAGAGTCACCGGTGTGTATGTGTAGACTGACTGAGCCGTTACAGTTTGGCCAGCACCTTGGTGACGGTATCGCCTATATCGGACGGACTTGGCGCGACCGTGATACCACATTCCTCCAGTATCTCAACCTTTTCGGCGGCACTCTCACCAAAGGCGGAGATAATGGCACCGGCATGGCCCATGCGACGCCCTTTCGGGGCCGTCAAGCCGGCAATATAACCGATAATCGGCTTCTTCATGTTTTCCTGGGCAAACTTGGCGGCGTCAGCTTCCTGCGGACCACCGATTTCACCGATCATGAGAACCACCTTGGTTTCATCATCCTGTTCGAACAGTTCAAACATGTCACGGAATGAGCTGCCGTTGATCGGATCGCCACCAATACCGATGCTGGTGGAGATGCCGACACCCAGACGTCTCATCTGGTCGGCGGCCTCGTAACCGAGCGTACCGGAACGACCGACAATACCGACATTGCCTTCCTTGTAAATGTGACCGGGCATAATGCCAAGCATGGCCTTGCCGGGACTGATCGTACCGGCGCAGTTCGGCCCGGTCAGGGTCATTTTTTCTTCCTTTCTGAAACGCTTCATATAGCGCTTTACACGGATCATGTCGTGCGCCGGAATGCCGTCGGGAATGGCGACGCAGTATTTCAGACGCGCGTCTGCAGCTTCCATCAGCGAGTCGGCTGCGAACGGCGGTGGCACAAAGCAGATACTGGCTTCGGCACCGGTTGCTTCCACCGCATCCAGGACCGTATTAAAAACCGGCTTGCCCAGATGCGTGGTTCCGCCTTTGCCCGGAGTGACACCGCCGACAATGTTGCTGCCGTACTTCATCATGTCTTCGGAATGGAAGGTACCAATCTGACCGGTAAACCCCTGTACGATAATTTTCGTATTCTGATCGATAAGAATTGCCATGTTCTGATCCTCTTAACGAGCTGCTGAACTTGTTGGCAGCTCGGCAGTATATGGGTGTACTGCCATCGCGCGGGGCGCGATGGAGGAAACCGACAATGCGATTGTTGGTCTCCATCCACTGAAAAATGTCCGGGACGATTTATCCAGCGGATTTTTCATTACTTTTTGCCGGTGTGATCTTTCCAGGCCTGGACCGCCTTGTCGGCAGCCTCCTGCAGCGTATCGGCCATGATGATATCAAGGCCACTGTCAGCAAGGATCTTCTTACCCTTCTCGACATTGGTGCCTGCCAGACGTACCACCAACGGCATGTTCAGCTCGATGTTCTTAACTGCCTGGACCACACCTTCGGCAACCCAGTCGCAACGGTTGATGCCGGCAAAGATATTAACCAGCATGGTCTCGACGCCCTCGTCTTCCAGGACCAGATTAAATGCCTTGGCCACGCGTTCAGGTGAGGCGCCGCCACCGATATCCAGGAAGTTGGCGGGTTCGCCGCCAGCATGTTTGATCATATCCATGGTCGCCATGGCAAGACCGGCGCCGTTGATGATGCAACCGATATTGCCGTCGAGACCGACATAGCTCAAACCGCGGTCGGAAGCGCGCATTTCACGCGGGTCTTCCTGCGACTTGTCGCGCAGTTCGGAGATATTCGGGCGCCGGAACAGGGCATTGTCGTCAAACGACATCTTGGCATCCAGTGCCAGCACGCGGCCGTCACCGGTGATAACGAGCGGATTGATTTCAACCATGGTGCCGTCGAGGTCGCGCATAGCACGGTAACAGCCAAGAATGGTCGTAACCATCTGACTGATCTGACCTTTTTCCAGCCCCAGGCTGAAGGCAATCTGACGCGCCTGATACGGCTGCATGCCGACCGCCGGCTCCACTGAAACACGGATGATGGATTCCGGCTTTTCGCGGGCGATCTCTTCGATCTCCATGCCGCCTTCGGCGGATGCGACCACGGCAACACGCTCTTCAGCGCGGTCCAGCACGAAGCCCAGATAGATTTCGTGCTTGATATCAGTACCGGCTTCGACGTACAGCCGGTGCACCACCTTACCGGCCGGGCCGGTCTGATGCGTCACCAGTTTCTTGCCCAGCAGTTCGTCGGCTGCATTCCAGATTTCCTCGTCGTTGGAACACAGCTTGATACCGCCGGCCTTGCCGCGGGCACCGGAATGAATCTGGGCTTTGACCACCCACTTGTCGCCACCGATTTCCTTGGCACGGTAAACGGCCTGCTCCGGGCTGTACGCCAAACCCCCGGACGGTGTCAGAATACCGAAGTTGTTCAATAATTCTTTTGCCTGATACTCATGGATTTCCATGACTGTATCCTCCAACCGATAAATGTTTTATTTGCTGGCGTGCCCTGCGCAATTATCGTTTCCCGTAAACGGAAACCCGCTTATGCGGGCACGTTGTCTCTTATTAGCCTTTCGCTGCGATGGCGTCGGCCTGTTTAACCACGTTCTCGGCCATGCGCGCAGACGCAGCGTCAATCAACCGGCCATTGAGTGAGGCGGCACCCTTGCCTGCCTTGGCAGCTTCCTCCAGCGCCTTCAATGTAGCACGGGCGTCTTCGACGACCTTGGTCGGCGGCGACATAATCTCGTTGGCAAGCGGTATCTGGCTCGGATGAATCGCCCACTTGCCCTCATAACCCATGGCCGCAGCGCGGCGGGCCGCATCCTTGTAGCCGTCGGGATCACTGAAATCACCGAATGGGCCGTCGATGGGCCGCAGACCATAGGCGCGGCAGGCCACCAGCATACGATGCAGTGCAGCGTGCCATTGATCACCCGGATAGTCCGGATTCAGACCACCGATAACGACCGTGCGTGCGCGACAGCTGGCAGCGTAGTCGGCGACACCGAAGTGCAGTGCTTCGAAGCGCTTGCTCGACTGGGCAATCGATTCGACATTGGCCATGCCCAGCGTGGTTTCGATCAGTGCTTCCAGACCGATTTTGTGTTCGATCTTCTTGGCGACCTCGATCTGAGTGACCATACAGTCGACAGTATAGACATCGGCCGCGGTGCCCACCTTCGGAATCAAAATCGTGTCGAGATTTTTACCGGCCTGCTCGCAGATATCGACAACATCGCGATACATGTAATGTGTATCCAGACCATTAATACGCACCGACATAGTCTTGCCATGACCGCGCCAGTCCAGATCATTCAGCGCCTCGATGATATTCTTTCGCGCCTGTTCCTTGTCATCCGGTGCAACCGCATCTTCGCAGTCGAGAAAGATAAAATCGGCATCGCTCTTCAGCGCCTTTTCAAACATACCGGTGTTACTGCCGGGTACAGCAAGTTCACTGCGTTGCAGCCGTTGTTTCACCGGGGGAAATTGAGTAAAGCTCATGCAGCCTCCTTCTTCAAAGTTCGGGCATAAGCGCGGGCACCCTGAGGTGCCCGCGGTGTTGCAATTAAGGACTCAAAGCTCTGATTGCGTCTATCCGTGACTAGACTTACCCGGCTCTGCAAACGACACATGACTGTCATACTCCTTAACAGCACGAAAAATACGACAGAAATGCCGTGCTCACAAAGCTGAAAATACAAACAATGAAAGTCTGATCTCATCAATTCTTCAAATTTGCAATCGCTTGAATGATTGCAATGCAAGCAGTGCGTCCCGCACCGCAGGAACCTCCGACTTTAATCAGACGTTCCTCAGTTTTTGATCTGCTTTTTGGTACTGCGCAGATATTCCTGTGCTGCGGCAACACCGCTGCCGAGTTCAATGTTATAACCCATATCCTTCATGGCCATTTCGGCACCGGTGATCGGCGTCAACACCATGAGTTCATTCATATCACCCAAATGGCCGATACGGAAGGCCTGACCGGCAATTTTTCCGACGCTGACGCTCAGCGACAGATTGTAGTGGCGGTAGGCATGGCGCACCATGTCGTTGCCATCATTACCTTCCGGCACATAAATAGCCGTGACGGTATCTGAATACCATTCCGGCCCGACGGCGACCGTTTTCAGGCCCCAGGCCTCAACCGCTTTGCGCACGGCCGTCGCCATACGATTGTGGCGGGCGAAAACGTTGTCCAGGCCCTCCTCGAACAGCATGTTCAGGGACTCACGCAGGCCGCGCATGAGTATGGTTGCCGGCGTGTAGGGAAAGAAACCATTATCGTTGACCTTCATCATGTCCTCGAACGAGAAGAAGGTGCGCGGCAGCTTGGCGGTCTTCATCGCTTCCAGTGCCTTCTGGCTGGCGGCCACGATTCCCAGTCCGGTCGGCAGCATGAAACCCTTCTGCGAGCCACTGACGGCCAGGTCCACGCCCCACTCGTCCATACGGAAATCGATACTGGCGAGCGAACTGACGGCATCCACATACAACATGGCCGGATGATTGGCGTCGTCAAGCGCCCTGCGCACCGCCGGGACATCACTGGTTACGCCGGTGGCGGTCTCGTTATGGGTGGCGAACACGCCCTTGATTTCATGTTTCTTGTCGGCCTTGAGGATCTCGGCGTATTGCTCAACAGGCACACCCTTGCCCCACTCGACTTCCAGCGCCTGCACATCCAGACCGTGGCGCTGACACAGGTCGATCCAGAGGTTGCTGAAATGGCCGAAACCGGACATCAGAACCTTGTCACCAGGCGACAGGGTGTTGCTGACGGCTGCCTCCCAGCCGCCGGTACCGGACGCCGGGAAAATGAATGTGCGACCGCTTTCGGTCTTGAATATCTTTTTCAGATCCTGAAACAGAGGCAGGGTGAATTCGGGAAAGTCGGTGGCACGCATGTCTTCCTGGGAAACATGCATGGCATTCATAATACGTTCCGGCACATTGGTGGGGCCGGGAATAAACAGGAAATTACGTCCGGGCATCGTAAACTCTCCTTCGTAGCTTTTTTACTTAAGCTGTTGTTTTATTTACAGAAGTATGCGGCATCTGTCATCGTGTCATCGAATCATTCGGCGCCCGTGGACCCTGCCTCCCGGCGCGCGAACGCGAACGAGTAATGCTAGCACACGGTTTTGAAATCGAGAAACCGCACAGCCGGACCTGCATGCCGGCCGAAATCCGATCAGTCTGAGTGTATTCGCGCCAGCGACTGACTGATATCAGCCTGCAGATCGGTGCCATCTTCCAGTCCGATCGAGAATCTCACCAGACCCTCCGTTATACCGGCAGCGGCACGTTCTTCGTCAGTCAGACGCGAATGGGTCGTGGTAGCCGGATGAGTCACCGTACTTTTTGTATCGCCCAGATTGGCGGTAATTGAGAACAGCTCCAGCGAATCGATCAGCCGCCAGGCCGCCGTCCGGCCACCCTTGAGTTCGAAGCTGACGATGCCGCCAAAGCCGCTCTGCTGCCGGACCGCCAGATCATGCTGGGCATGGGATGACAGGCCAGGATAATAAACGCACCGGACATCCGGCTGCTCCACCAGCCAGTGGGCCAGGGCATTGGCCTGTTCGGAAACGGCGCGCATGCGGATGCCGAGGGTTTCCAGCCCTTTCAGAAATACCCAGGCGTTGAACGGGCTCATGGTCGGACCAGCCGTGCGCAGAAAACCGAAGACGTGTTCTTCGATCATATCCCTGGGACCGATTACCGCACCGCCAATACAGCGGCCCTGGCCGTCGAGATACTTGGTGGCCGAATGGATAACGATATCGGCACCGAGCTTGAACGGCTGCTGCAGGATCGGAGTACAAAAACAATTGTCGACCACCAGCAGACAATCGCGCTTGTGGGCGATCGCGGCCAGCCGCTCGATATCGGCGATCTCGGTCAGCGGATTCGACGGCGTTTCCAGAAACAGTAATTTTGTCGCCGGCCGGATGGCCGCTTCCCAGGCTTCGTAGTCGGTCAGCGGCACGAATGTCGTTTCAAGGCCAAACTTGCTCAGGATCTTGTTGCAGAGATTGACCGTGGTACCAAAGATAGCCCGCGACGAAACGATATGATCGCCGGCCTGCAACAAGCCCAGACAGGTACTCAGGATGGCACTCATGCCGGATGAGGTACCCACACAGCGTTCGCCACCTTCGAGCGCGGCCAGGCGCTGCTCGAACATGCGCACCGTCGGGTTGGTGAATCGCGAATAGATATTACCGGGCGAGTCACCCGCAAAGCGCGCCGCCGCTTCGGCGGCTGAGTCGAACACAAAGCTGGAAGTAGCGAAAATCAGTTCGCTGTGTTCGCCTTCGGGACTGCGTATCTGCCCGCTGCGTACGGCGCGGGTATTAATTCCGTAATGATCGCTCTGTGACATAACGGCCTGTCCTTCTTTGAGTTTCATTGCAGCACCTACCGCCCAGAGTCAAACCTGTCTCCAGTGAGCAGCGCTGCCTCGTGCGAGTTAAGTGGCCGTAACTTCAGAAGCGACGGAAGATGGGCACAAAAAAACCCGCATTCAGCTTTCGCTAAAGCAGGTTGACTCTCTTTAGCAGTATTTTTTGAGCGCCCGCAAGCTGATGATCAAATCGGCGCTGATTTCGACTTTATAGATTAGATAATGCCGGTCGGCAAGTCAACCGGATGGTGCGGCCTCCACCCCTGGCCGGCCGGCCAGACGCCCGAGCCGGCTGAATACACTGCCCACGGCGCGTTCAAACAAAGGCGCCTGGTCGAGAATCCGGACCCGATTCTGTTGCAGATCCATCGCCAGCCCATGCACGGATTTACGCACCGCCACGCGACCGCGTCGATCGCTGAAATTCAGCATGTTCGTGCTTTCACTGACCCATTGCAGGCGGATACGCAAAGTCTTGCCGCTTTCGTCGGTGAGTTCAACCCAGCTGCCCGGCACCAGGGCGTTTACCTGCTCAATCTCGGTAACCAGCGCGGTGTCTGTCTTCCCGACCTCGCCTGTATTGTTCCAGGCCGTCTCGATACGCGCCGCGTTTTCCTCGATTAGCTCGATTTCCTCGATCGCCAGCTCACTCGTATTAAGCATGGTCATGACCGTCTCGTTGTCGCTGAAATAGGTCTCCAGACTCTCCTCGATGAGGCTGTCGTCGATAACCGTCTCATGGACTGCATCACTCGCAGTCCCCCTGAGTGACTGGCGCGTCTGCGGTTGCTGATCATAAAACAGTGCTTCCCGGAACGGCACCTCTGCCGACATACGTTCCGATCGCGGCACCGTAGGGGCCTCGCTGTCGACTTCCACGTCATCATCGGCATCGTTCTGTGTGGTAGCCCTCTGCGGTACTTCGGCTTCAGCGGCCGGTGCTGCGGCAGGCGCGTTTTCTGATTCGCTGTCGCTTGCCGGCTGGTCGTTGATCGTCTGGGTGAGAACAGGCGCCGCCGGTTCAGCATCCGTCTGAATCCCGGCGGTCACTGACTTGACCGAGCGAGTATGACATTCGGCCAGTTGTGTCAGAAACACCTTACGTTCGGCATCGTTCAAACCGATCAACTTCATGCCGGCCTTGAGCTGGATCAACAGGCGCGGCAGCATGGCGATGAGTTCGCGCCTTGCGTCGATGGACTGCCGGGGTGTCAGGCTGTGAATCAAATCATCCACCAGTTTCAGATCCTGGTTCCAGGTTCGGCTTTGTTCGCCCTCGTTCAGATAAGTCTTGAGCAACACCTCGGACCAGTGGCGCAGTAGAAACACCGCCACAAAATCCGGTACCGGCCGCCTGGCCATGCGTTCGGCAAAAGCTTCGCGAATACGTTGCTTGGCAGCCTCGATTCGGTCACACCCCTGCAGCACTCTGGCGATGCGTTCCTGACGGCTGGCGCTCTCCTGACTCTGCTGTTCCAGAAAATCATCCATGTCAGCCAGCGCTTCGGCGAACAGCGCCAGATCGTCATCAAACTCGTTGATGATGCGGCCGACAATTTTCTCTACCCTGGTCACCAGTTCATCCAGCGACTCCGTTTCCCAGCCAACCGCCGCGGTGGCGATACGATCCAGCAGTTGTCTGACTGGATGCTGCTTTTTCGAAAACAGGCTCTTATCGAGCAATGCTGCCTTCAGCACCGGTATCTGCAGACGTCCGAGTTCGGCTTTGATCGACGCCGGAACTGCAACATCATCGAGTATGTAATCGAACATCATGGCGACGATATCAATCGTCTGGGCATCAACTGCATTGGCCGGGGTAATAACGCCGTTGGCCTGCAGAGCACGCACCACATTCAACTCGCCATCGTCCCCGGTGTGCGTTTCTATATTATGATGGGCTGCCAGGGCAACAGGACCGGATTGCTGCAACTGGGTCAGGGTCCACAATATCTGGGACCGGGCATTCACGCCGGCCTGGCCGTCTTGCACACCCGCAAACGGAGCTGGCGCAGTACCCTGATACACACCACCCGTCGGCATCCCGGGCTGGGTCGACAGCAACTGCTGCAGGGCGGTAAAAACATCACTGCCACTGTCGACAGCAGTTTCGTCATCCGAATAATTATCCATGACTGATTCCGGTCGCGATGGATGCTTACGAATGCCGGTTTTGATCTCCGGCAGGATGTCATGCTCGACCAGGTAACAATTGGTTTCCCGATAAGCCTCGTCCAGGGCTGTTACCAGATACTTTTCAAACAGCTTGAAAACAATCAGGCGGACTTCTATACCGGATTCCAGTGACTGGCATGCCTGACGGAAGGCGTTGCAAATATTTTCCGGTCCGAATGGATTGATATGCTTTTCGAATTCCGGGTCCTCAAGCAGGCAGCCCATGCGCTTGTCGAGTGCAAACAGCGCCTCACGGCAGCTGCCGGATAACTTGGTGACGGCATTGCTTACCGCCAGAGACTCTTCCAAATCGTCCTCTTCAATCAGACTCAGATCTTGCAGATCATATTCATCCCCGGATTTCTGCCGCGACTCACATTCCCTGAGGCCGGCAGCGAACAGCTCGAGCATTTTCTGTCTGAATTCAACCCGGATGCGGTTGCGCTTGATGCGCATTTCACGCATGGCATCAAAATACAGATTCTGCTCGATCGTATTAGAAGCGCGGTCGGCAAGATCAAACAATGTATCATCGACACGTTCGAGCATAGATCCGACCGCGGTCATGACTTTCTGGTCGATGAGATCGCGGCTGTGTTCAATCAAAGACTGTCGGTTACGATCCATTTTGCCCGGGTAATCGTAATCAGGAAAATGAATAATGTTGTTGCTTTCCATATTATAAACCCTTTTAACTTATAAACCCTTTTGACGCCTCGATAGGCTGGCTGGAGTGGATTAGGGCTGCAACCAACGGCTTGCCTGCGGGGACGGCGATTTTCCCAATACACCGAGTTTTGGTGTACACGGAACACCTGCGTCTATACAACACGCTATGAATGATCCTGAGAGATCTTTCACACGCCGTGGCAAGGATTTGTGAATCAGCTCACATGAAGCCGGTGCCCCGCATTGAGATTGCCAGTTACCCGGGCGGAGAACTGTCGCCCGAGGCCGACAGTTTCAGTCAGAAAACGCGATCCTGACAGACAGTATTTTTTACCAAGTTATTGTTTTTTATTGATACCGGAATCTTGGCATGAGGATTGCTGATTATCCGGATATTACGGTAATCAGCCGAAACCATGTTGACAATCGGGAGCATTGCTATGACTGACCTGACGGATATCAAGGCTGCGGAAAACCATCTGCAGTCACTGATGAAATCCTCGGACAAGAACGTCCTCGCTCAGGGTGTGCGCTTGCTGGCGCTTTACGTCGCCGCTTTCAAGGAACAGTACGGTGATCTCGATCACACCGTCATTCTGGCTTATCTGAAAGAGGAAGCAGATCAACCTGAAACAATGCGGATATTTGAAACAGGTCTGCAAGAAGCAATTGCCATGTTGAGCATGGTGCGCACATCCGATATCGGCGCCGGCACCAATTCCGGAAAACTCCTGCTGAACTAATCCCAGCCACAAATCATAATAATAAAGGAGGTGTAGCAAGGTCACCTCCCCTTCTACATCAGGGTGGAACTCAAGGGCGTCTTTGACGCCCTTTCTTTTGTCACTCCCTTTTGCTACAGGCATGCGTTAGTATCTTGTCTGATAAGCTGCATGGTGAACCACGATGCGACAAAGGGCCATCACCCTTCTTGTATGCCTCATGACCCTGACAGGTGCCGGCTCAGCGCATGCCGGAAAAAGCTGGCTGGAACGCGCAAAAGAGCTGCTGCAGCAACAGAGCGCGAGTCCGGTCTCGACGTCCTCACTCTCGACGGCTGATATCGCCAGCGGTCTGCGCGAGGCGTTGCGCGTCGGCACCGGCAACGTGGTCAGCCAGCTCGGCCGCGAAAACGGCTTTTACAAGGATGCCAGGGCGCATATTCCCCTGCCTGATGGTCTGGAAAAGATCCGCAGTACCTTGGAACGGGTTGGTATGAGTGATCAGCTGGATGAACTGGAATTACGCATGAACCGTGCCGCCGAAGCCGCTACGCCCAAGGCCAAGGCCATGTTTATCAGCGCCGTGGAACAAATGACACTGGACGATGCCCGTCGCATCTATAACGGCCCGGAAGATGCCGCCACCCGTTATTTTCAGGCGCGGATGTCAGCGCCGCTGGCCGAAGAGTTCAGACCTGTTGTCCAGAACAGTCTGGCCCAGGTCGGTGCTGTACAAACCTATGATTCGATAATGACTCGATACAAGGGAATACCACTTGTCCCGGACATCAAAGCCAACCTGTCAGAACATGTGGTTGATCACGCAATCACGGCCATTTTTGATTACCTGGCCGCAGAAGAAGCCGCGATCCGGCAGAACCCCGCCAAGCGAACAACCGAGCTACTGCGCAAGGTGTTCGGCAGTTAATCCTCGAAAGTTATTGAAATGGGATTATTGCCGGCCAGATATTCCAGCTGACGTCTGTTTCTGTCATCAAAGTCTGTGCTCCAGAGCGCTCATGCCCTGCGACCTCGACTCACTGGAACTGCGACAGATGTACCTGTGGAATGACTTCAGCTTCGACGGCCATCCGTTATACAACAACAATCCGATTGCAGGTATCCCGGAACATTACTACCGCGCCGAACTGCTGTATCACACTCCCCAGGGCTTTTATATCGGCCCGAACGTGGAATGGGTACCGGATGGCTACGCGGTGGATCATGCCAATACGCTATTCGCCGACAGTTACGCCATCATGGGTATGAAAGCCGGCTATCGCAGCGGCCGGAATCTGTCACTGTTTATCGAGGGCCGCAATCTGACTGACAGGACTTATGCTGCCACTACTGGCGTGATTGCCGATGCCGGCGGTGTGGACTCTGCCCAGTTTCTGCCCGGTGATGGCCGCTCCGTCTTTGTCGGTTTCGAATGGCGCCAGTAATGAACAGTCTCAGGCATCGCTGTTGCTCAGATCCCGCAGACTGTCTTCGCTTTGCTCGCGCTGGGTCTTAGCTTCGTCGTTACGCATGACCGATATCTGATTGAGATAGGCCTCGTTAACATCGCCGGTGACATAGTCGCCGGTGAAGCATGAGGTATCAAAGCGTTTGATCTTCGGATTACCCTTGCGGGCGGCCTCGATCAGATCTTCGATGTCCTGATAGATCAGCCAGTCGGCGCCGATTTCGCGGCAGATTTCGTCTTCGCTGCGGCCATGAGCGATAAATTCCTCCGCCGTCGGCATATCAATGCCGTAGACGTTGGGATAACGTACCGGCGGCGCTGCTGAAGCAACATAGACTTTTTTGGCGCCGGCCTCACGGGCCATCTGCACAATCTCGCGCGAAGTCGTGCCACGAACGATGGAGTCATCCACCAGCAGAACGTTCTTGCCCTTGAATTCCAGTTCGATGGCATTGAGTTTCTGGCGGACGGATTTCTTGCGCACATTCTGGCCCGGCATAATAAAAGTACGTGGGATATAACGATTCTTGACGAAGCCTTCGCGGTATTTTATCCCCAGTTCGTAGGATAAAGGTAAAGCCACTGTACGGCTGGTATCCGGGATGGGAATCACAACATCGATATCATGATCAGGTCGCTGCCGGAGTATTTTCTGTGCCAGCCGTTTACCCATGCGCAGCCTGGCCTTGTAGACCGAAATACCATCGATGATGGAATCCGGCCGCGCCAGATAGACATGTTCGAAAATACAGGGCGAATAGACGGGTTTGCTCACACATTGCCGGGTATGCAGTTCGCCGTCGTTGGTAATGAACACCGCCTCGCCGGGCTCGATGTCACGTATGAGCTGAAAGCCGAGTACATCGATAGCAACGCTTTCCGAGGCAATGATGTACTCGGTGCCCTTGTCGGTCTTGCGCTCGCCGAACACAACCGGCCGGATGCCATGCGGATCGCGAAAACCGAGGATTCCAAAACCGTTAATCATGGCGACAGCGGCATAACCACCCTGGCAACGTTTATGCAGTCCACGCACGGCCTTGAAAACATCATCGACTTCGAGCTGCAGCTTGTGCATGCGCTGCAGCTCATGCGCGAAGACATTGAGCAGCACTTCGGAGTCGGATTCGGTATTCAGATGGCGCAAGTCATCGATAAACAGATCGCGCTTCAGGATCTCACTGTTGGTCAGATTCCCGTTATGGGCGAGACAGATACCATAGGGAGAGTTGACGTAGAACGGCTGTGCCTCGGCCGAGGAGGAACAGCCGGCGGTCGGATAGCGCACGTGACCGATACCGACATTGCCCTTGAGATTGAGCATATGCCGGGTATGAAAGACATCGCGCACCATGCCGTTATTCTTGCGCAGGTACAGACGGCCATCATCCCAGGTGACCATACCGGCGGCATCCTGGCCGCGGTGCTGTAACATTGTCAGACCGTCATAAATCATCTGATTGACGGGATTCTTGGCAACGATACCGACGATTCCGCACATTCAGCTCACCTCCGCCTGATCCGATGTGGCCGGCGGCGCCACGATGTCATAGTTGATGTGTTCGGCAATACCTCTGGGTAACCGCTCCGTTACCCATAAGGCGGCCTGCTGGAAATGCACGAGCAGCCAGGACTGCCGCCACCAGGGATCCTGCGGAATCTGTGTCAGACCTGCCAGCAGTACCAGTAACAGAACAATCACCCCGCCGCGCGCCATACCGAACAGCAGACCGAGCATCCGATCGGTGCCGGTCAAGCCTGTCCCACCGACTATCTTAACAATAATATGACCAATCAGTGACATCGCAACCAGTGTCAGCACAAACAGCGCGACAAACCCCAGAATAAAGCGGACCGAGGGCACATCGACAAAGTCAGTCAGCCACAGTGCGGCCAGTGGCGTAAAACGGTAGGCCACCCAGAAGGCCAGTATCCAGGCCAACAGGGACAGAACTTCACGCAGAAAGCCACGCCACAGACTGATAAGCGCGGAAAGACCAATAATGACCAGGATAGCGATATCAGCCCAGTGAATGGCCACGTGTCACGGGATTCCGCTGCTGAAGGAATTGGCCGGTTGCCGGATGGTAGCGCATACGCTCATGGATAACTGACGACAATACCTTTCAGTTCAAATTGGTCCTCAATGCGGCCGAGTGTCTTCTCGGCCTCACTGCGCTTGACCTCCGGCCCGACACGGACCCGGTACACCGTTTTCCCTGATTGGCTGACCGGTTCCACGAATGAGGCAAAGCCGGCTTCGCGCAGTCTTTTATCCAGCTCGCGGGCATTGTCTTCCTGGGCAAAACTGCCAAGCTGCACGACCCAGCCCGACGGCTTATCGGCCGTGTCGCCGGATTCAGCTTCCGATTCAGCCTGCCCGGACTGCGGCAGCTCCGGTTCGGCCGTGGCTGTCGGCGCCGGTGCTGTTTCAGTCTCGGGCTTCTTCTCAGGCGCAGGCTTGGGTTCGGGGGCAGTAGTATCGGTTGTGGACGGGGTAGCAGGTTCAGGCCCGCTTTCAGGCTCGCTCTCGGTCTCAACTCCCGCATCAGCATCTGCCCCGGGTTCTGCAGCCGACTCAACGGGCGCTTCCGGCTCAGGCGGCGGCACCACCGGTTCTTCGGTTTCCGGCATAGCCGGCTCCTGCGGCGGCACAACGTCAACCGGCTCCGGTTCGGTGGGAATAATCCGGGAACTGAATCCATTCTCGCCAGCCGGCCGTTCGGGAATGTTGCTGTCGGTCAAAGGCCCGGCCTCACGCGACGAGTCATCCAGTAGCATGGGTATGAACACCACTGCCAACGCGACCAGCACGGCTGCTCCCACAAGACGTTCTTTCAAACCGCGTTCCATATCAGCTTTTAATCTCCAGTAGTTTAAGCGCCGCGCCCACGGTCAAAAACGAACCCGTAATCAGGATCCGGTCACCCATGACCGCCTGCGCCCGTACCGATTTCAATGCCGTCTCCATGTCGGCATACGTTTGGACAGGTTTGCGTGTGCCGAGTGCGTGCAGTTCAGCCGTCAGTGTTTCAGCCTGGCTACCACGGCTGTTATGCAGACTGACGGTATGCCAGCTATCCGCGAGAGTCTCCAGTATCTCAAACACACCGGGACGATCCTTGTCGCGCAACATGCCGATGATAATGTGAGTCCGGCCGCGCGCCGGTACACGCTGCAGATTTTCAACCAGGATACGTGCCGCCTGGCGATTGTGCGCCACATCGAGCACGTACTGAATCTCACCTGGCAACTGCTGAAACCGGCCGCTCAGGCGGAATTCCGCCAGACCATCACGCACTGCGGCTACCGACACCGGGAAACGCTCACGTAGCTCATGCAGCACCATCAATACGCCAGCGGCATTCTGGATCTGGCACTCATTAAAATGATCCGGATAAGGCAGGTCACTCAGCGTGGTACCCGCTGTGCTCCAGGACCAGTGGTCGGTTGATCGCTGAATGCTGAAATCCTGAGTATAGACCGTAAGCTGAGTACCGATTTCCTCCGCATAATCCCTTAGCGTCTGTGGCGGAGACGGATCTGAACACACCGCCGGCCGGCCGCCGCGGAAAATACCGGCTTTTTCCACCGCGATAAGTTCACGCGTATCACCGAGCCAGTTCTGATGATCGAGATCGATAGCCGTCACGAGGGCAGCATCGGCATCGAGGATGTTCACGGCATCCAGCCGTCCGCCGAGACCGACTTCGAGAACTACTACGTCGACGCCGCTCTCGCGTGTCAACTCCAGCGCGGCGAGTGTACCGAACTCAAAATACGTTAGCGAGATATCGCCACGGGCGTTATTGATACGTTCAAAGGCGCGGCATAACGCCGCGTCCGTCACCTCTTCGCCCTGAATGCGGATACGTTCGTTATAGCGGATCAGGTGTGGTGATGTATAACTACCCACCCGGTAGCCGGCATGGCGCAGAATACGATCCAGCATGGCGACACTCGAACCCTTGCCGTTGGTACCGGCCACGCTGATAACAGCATGGTTCGGCTGCAACAGTCCCAGATTCGCCGCCACCTTCCGGCAGCGTTCGAGACCCAGTTCGATCTCCGTGGCATGCAGGGATTCCTGCCAGGCCAGCCACTCAGCCAGGGTATTGAAATGGACAGCCTTGGCGGCACTACCTATCGGCATAGACATGATTGACGCAGTTCAACACGGTCGCGGGTTGGATTCAGCCCGCCAGTCGCTGTCGAGTCAGCATCGCCAGCAATGAGGCGATACGATCGCGCATCTCGCGCCGATCCATGATCATATCGACGGCACCGTGTTCCATAAGAAATTCGCTCCGTTGAAAACCGGGCGGTAGTGTTTCGCGCACGGTCTGCTCGATAACCCGGGGACCGGCAAAGCCGATCAGGGCATTCGGCTCGGCAATGATGATGTCTCCGAGACTTGCCAGACTCGCCGATACACCACCCATGGTGGGATCGGTCAGTACGGTAATGAAGGGCACGCCCTTGCGGTTCAGCATGCCAATGGCGGAACTTGTCTTCGCCATTTGCATGAGTGAAATGATTGCTTCCTGCATGCGCGCGCCGCCACTCGTGCAGAAGGTTACCAGCGGCATGTAGTTATCAGCGCTATGCTCAGCGGCACGCACAAAGCGCTCACCCACGACCGAGCCCATCGAGCCGCCCATGAAGTTGAATTCGAACGCCGTGGCTACCACTGGTAGTCCTTTCAACTGACCGGCCAGAGCAACCAGGGCATCCTGTTCAGCGGTGGTACGCTGAGCCTGATTGAGCCTGTCGCGGTATTTTTTCAGATCACGAAAGCGGAGCCTGTCCATCGGCCGTACGTTTGCACCGATCTCACTGCGCGATTCCGGATCGAGGAAGCCGTCCAGCCGCGCGCGGGCGGTAATGCGCATATGCTGACTGCACTTCGGGCAGACTTCGAGGTTGCGCTCCAGCTCGGCCCGGTACAATACGGCGTTGCAGGACAAACACTTGGTCCACAATCCCTCCGGGACCGAGCGACGCGTCGCGCCGTTGGTCTTGATACGGGACGGCAGCAGTTTCTTGATCCAGCTCATTTCGGTTCGCCGCTTTCCTTATTCAGTCGGTTATTCATCGTGTGCATTGACAGCCTGACAGTATCCACGCTCAAGATGCGCGATTCGCAACGGAAAAGCAAAGCCGCGCTTCTTCCATACGCCAGCGAATCGATGTACAACATGCACGATTTTGCCGGCATATTTCAGGCAGCATCCATGGCGCTGCGCAGACTCTGCATAAAAGCCGTGGCTTCACCGGTTACACGTTCCGGTTCAGCGGCGCAATCGGCGATACGCTGAACGAGTGCGCTGCCGACAACGACCGCATCACTGAAAGCCGCAACCCTGGCCGCCGTCGCCGCATCCTTGATGCCAAAGCCGACTCCCACCGGCAGTTCGGTTCGGGCGCGTATGGCTTCAACATGACTGGCCACGTCGGCAAGGTCAAGACGATCACTGCCGGTCACGCCCTTGAGTGACACATAATAAATAAAACCACTGGCCGTCTGGCAGATGCGCTCCACCCGAACCGTACTGGTGGTCGGGGCCAGCAGAAATACCTGATCCACTTCGTGGCTGCGCAGCAGTCCGGCGAATTCCTCCGCCTCTTCAGGCGGCATATCGACGATCAGCGCGCCATCCACGCCGGCTTCACTGGCAGCTTCGGCAAACGCTTCATAACCCATGACCTCGATCGGATTCAGATAGCCCATAAGAATCACCGGCGTTTCGGTATCGTCACGTCGAAAGGCCGCCACCATGTCGATGACATTGCCCAGGGTGACACCGTGCAGGAGTGCACGCTCGCTGGCACGCTGGATCACCGGCCCGTCCGCCATGGGATCGGAGAACGGTACGCCGAGTTCGATCAGATCGGCGCCGCCCCGGACCAGCGCATGCATGAGCGCCACTGTCACCTCGGGCGCCGGATCGCCGGCGGTAATAAACGGGATCAGGGCGCGCCGGCCATGTCGGTGGAGTTTTTCGAAGCAGGTTTTGATGCGGCTCATGTTCGGGAATCCAGCTTGGCAGGCAAGGCTTGTCGACCGTCTGCACAGTAAACTAGGCGATATCTTACCATGGGCCGGAATGACCGTAACGGACGTTCGGCATTACTGAGGTGGTAAAAACACCGTCGGAGCAAACGCTGACCAGCCGGCCTCAGATATGAATACCCTCATGGGCAGCCACCGTGTGAATGTCCTTGTCACCGCGGCCGGACAGATTAATCACGATGATCTGATCACGGTCCATGGTCGGGGCAAGCTTGGCAGCGTAGGCCACGGCATGCGCCGATTCCAGCGCCGGCATGATGCCTTCGGTGCGGGTCAGTTCATGGAAAGCGGCAAGCGCCTCGTTGTCATCGGCCGTGACGTAACGGGCCCGGCCGCTGTCCTTGAGCCAGGCATGTTCCGGACCGACACCGGGGTAATCGAGCCCTGCCGACACTGAATGAGTATCAATGATCTGGCCGTTTTCGTCTTCCATCAGATAGGTGCGATTACCGTGCAGCACACCCGGGCGTCCGGCACTCAGCGAAGCGGCATGATGACCGCTGTTCAGACCCTCGCCCCCGGCTTCGACGCCATACATGGCTACACTGTCATCCCCGAGGAAGGGATAAAACAGGCCGATGGCATTGGAACCGCCCCCCACGCAGGCGACCAGGGCGTCCGGCAGCCTGCCAATCTGCTCCAGGCACTGGGCGCGGGCTTCCCGGCCAATAACAGCCTGAAAGTCGCGCACCATGGCGGGATACGGATGTGGCCCGGCCACCGTCCCGATGATGTAGAACGTCGAGTCGACATTGGTGACCCAGTCACGCATGGCCTCGTTCAATGCGTCTTTCAGGGTCTTGGAACCGGCCTCGACCGATCGGACCTCGGCGCCGAGCAGCCGCATGCGATAGACGTTGATGGACTGGCGCTCAATGTCCTCTGAGCCCATGTACACCAGGCATTCCATACCGTACCGGGCGGCGATGGTAGCCGTTGCCACACCATGCTGGCCGGCACCGGTCTCGGCAATAACCCGCTTCTTGCCCATGCGATAAGCCAGCAGTGCCTGCCCCACGGTGTTATTCACCTTGTGGGCACCGGTATGATTCAGATCCTCGCGCTTGAGGTAGATCTGCGCGCCGCCGAGTTTGTCGGACCAGCGCCGGGCGTGATACAGCGGTGTCGGCCGGCCGACGAAATGCTTCAGCTCATAAGCGAGTTCCGCCAGGAATTCCGGATCCTGCAGAAAGCGTTCATAGGCGGCCTGCAGCTCCTCCAGCGGGCCCATGAGCGTCTCGGCCACAAAACGGCCGCCATAATGGCCGAAGTGTCCGCGTGCATCCGGCAACTTGACCGGTGCCGTGGCGGTAACAGCGGCAGCAGTTTGATTAACACTCACAGTTATGCACCTCTTGTACGAAAGCCGTTATGCGGTCGGCATCCTTGACGCCGCGGGCGCTTTCTACGCCACCGCTGATATCAACGGCATAGGGATGCACCTGGCGAATGGCATCGGCCACATTCCCGGGTGTCAGGCCACCGGCCAGAATCAGGGGTTTCGCGCGCCGGGCCGGCAGCAGCGACCAGTCGAAACACTTGCCGGTTCCGCCCTGGATACCGGCCTGATAGGTATCCACCAGTATGCCACAGGCCCCGGGAGAGCGGGAGGTGAACCGATCGAGGTCAAAACCCTTCTGCACCCGTGCCGCCTTTATATAGGGCACACCGTAACGTTCACAGTCAGCGGCGGTTTCGTCGCCGTGAAACTGCAGCCGGTCGATCGCCACGTTATCCAGTACTGCCCTCACGGCTGCCGGGTCCGGATCGACAAACAACCCGACACGGGTCACGAAGGGCGGCAGTACCGCGCAAATCGCACGCGCACGATCGATGTCCACCGCCCGGGGACTGGCCGCATAAAACACCAGGCCGATGGCATCCGCGCCCGCTTCAGCTGCGCTGACAGCATCCTCGCTGCGGGTAATCCCGCAAATCTTGATCCGGATACGCGCCACCGGCGCCTGGGCATCTGCCATGGTATTTGAGGACAATTTAAACGAAGGCGGATTTTACCAAGACCCGGACCCGGAATGCAGAGCCCACAACCCGTCTGCTGATCCGGTTGCAAACGCCGGTTGCGGCAGGCCGTATGCAGCCGCATAGTCGATGGCTGCCAGATACAGGCCATCCGGCGGCGCGGTGACACCACCGGCGGTACGGTTGCCCTGGGCCAGAATCTCTCCCGCCCAGGCAACTGCTGCCTTGTACTTACCGATGGTCATTAATACTCCGGCGATATTGCGCACCATATGATGTAAAAACGCATTGGCCTCGATCTCGATCAGCACCCAATCATCGTACCGCCTGACTTCCAGCTTTCGTACCTCGCGTACCGGTGATTTGGACTGGCAGGCCTGGGCACGATACCCGCTGAAATCATGTTCGCCGAGCAGGGCTGTTGCAGCGGACTGCATGCGTTCGATCGCCAGCGGCCGGTATTCCCAGGTCACCAGCCCCCGCAGCAGGCCGGGGCGCGCGGGTCGATTGAGTATCCAGTAACGATAGGTACGGCCGGTCGCTGAAAACCGGGCATGAAAGCGTTCATCAACCAGGCGTGCCCATAACACGCTGATAGTACCGGGCAGGTGCGTGTTGCAGCCGAACACCCAGGCATGATTCTCGCGGTGCGAATTCGTATCGAAATGCACCACCTGATAAGTCGCGTGCACGCCGCTGTCGGTACGGCCCGCACAGGCTGTGCTGACTTCATGATCGGCGACCTTGGAGATGGCCGCCTCAACGTGAGCCTGTATGCTGGGACCACTACGCAGCCGCTGCCAGCCCTGAAAACTACGGCCATCGTATTCAAGCCCCAACGCGATTCGCACCTGACTACCACCCCGCCCGGTTTCTAACCCGCAAACACGACGCCTGCCAGACAGCCGGCCAGCAGCAGCGGTGTCGACCACTGGGCCAGTGACGGTGCCGCCAACTGCGGGACTTCGATCGTCACTGCGGGACTCCGATGAATCTCGGCATGCACCAGGCGGAAGGATTCCGCCAGCCGATCGGCCGCGCGTGTCAGACGGCTGCCACCACTGACGCTGGCCGTGGACTGCAGCAGCACCTGCACGCGCGGCAGTACTTCCAGCGCAAGCAATAAACGCAAAGCGAAACGTTCTACCGAGACGCCCGCCACTTTCAGCGGTTTCAGCAACCACAACAATCCCGCCAGCACCTGGCTACGATCGGTGAGTGCGAACAGCGTTTGAACCAGCACCACGATACCGGCGAGGGCAAGAATACGCAGCACGGCTTCGGGCAATCCGGCCGTAATGTGTTCATACCAGCCGGTTACCGTGGCGGGCGGGAACAACAGATACAGGACCGCAATACTCAAAAACAGCCAGCGTAGTCTGTACACGGCCCTGAAATCGGGATGGTGCCCAGTGCGAGCGGCCTGTAGAAGCGGTAAAACGATCACAAGACCCGCAAGACCGATCGCCACGAGCCGCCCGCTGGCCAGCATGGCAATCAGAATGAGGCAATCAAGAATACGAATGGCGGGATGCATGACAGGATCCGCCCTGTGACGACGCAGTTATGATAATTGCTGCAACAGTTCTCCGGCTTCGCGTTTCTGTGTGTCATTGCCGCTGTGCATTACCTCTTCGAGGATTGTGCGGGCGCTGGCAGAATCACCCAACTCTACATAAGCCTTGGCCAGATCCAGCTTGGTAGTCAGCTCGTCCTCCTGGCTGTGGGCATGATAATCGCCGCCGGCCGGATACAGCGGCTCGCCTTCACCATCGTCTGTGATTGCTTCGTAATTGGAGGTCAGCGCATCTTCATCGGGCTTGTTCTTGGGCAATTCGACCGTTGCATCCATATCCATGTCATCAAAGGCATCATCCTCATCATCCGCCAACTCCAGTTCAAAGCCATGGTCAATCGGATCCAGTTTGACGGCATCCATCTTGATGGTATCCAGTGCCAGATCCTCTTCGGCAGACGATTCATCGTCCTGTTCAACTTCCCCGGTCCCGCTCTCATCGATTTCGATGTCGAGCTCGGTCAGCTGATCATCACTGTCATCATTAAAGTCGAAATCCAGAGGCTGGTCTTCTCTATCCGCACGTGAGTCCAGATTATAAGTTTCATCACCGGCTTCGAACTCGGTATCATCACTATCACGATCCAGGTTCTCGCCCGATAGCACTTCCAGATCAATCGATGTATCGTCAGCTTCCGAATCGGATTGCTGTGCCGGGCTGCGACTGGTTTCATTAACTTCGTCCAGGGCTTCATCAATACCATCCAGCGCATCCGAAGTCGTACCCCGGTCGAGGGTGTTCGCTTCCTGCCGTGCCAGGCTACCCAGCGTCTCTTCAAGACGATTCAGCTGTTCGCTGATCTGATCCAGTGAACCATCGTCGTTCAGATCAGTTTCCGAGTCCTGCTCAAGTTCGAGATCGAGATTTGCTGCTGTCAGCGACGACTCCCGGTCATCGCCAAGTGAGAAATCAAGTGCCGTATCTTCATCATCAGCCACGGCGCCCTTGTCGCTGCCCGGCGCGGTCACATCGAGCACGTCACTGTTATCATCGCTCAGGAACTCATAATCCCTGGACACATCCAGCAGATTGGTATCCTCGCTGTCATCCTTTTCTTCGAGCGAGAAATCCAGGGCGTCATCATCCGCCGAAACCGACTGCGGTGCCCGCCTTAACTCTTCAGTGTCATCCATGCCGCTGAATTCATCGGTGGTAGTGGTGGTATCCGGCAGACTGTCATCCATCTCTGCACCTGCGGTCGTGGGATCCATCACTTCACCGTCGGAGGCTTCCGTCTCGCCGGTTATATTCAGTATTTCCCCTTCGGAAGAATCATCATGGTTGGTTAACTCAAGCAGATGTCCTTCACTCTCCTGGCTAGCCGGCGTTGTGCTGTCGAGTACGTTGAAATCAAGATCCCGTGTGCCACCGTCTTCCGGACGTCCGGTGATATCGACGATGCCACCGGTCGCCCTGTCAGTCTCTGACTCGTCGTCAGCACCGGCCTCAAACAGGGCGCGATTGGGTGAGATTTCCTGCCACATGGCAACCGCCATATCCCACTGCTCACCCTCACCGTTGGTCAGATTATGAAGATCGCGGGCGGCGGTTTCGTACTTCTTGCGGTTATTTGCTACATAGAACACTTCCAACAGCTTGGCATGATAATCAACATTCTTCGGTTCACGTTCTATAGCCTGACGCACAAGATCCTCGGCCTGGTCGAAATTCTCGTACGCCATCAGCACATTGACCTCAGCCAGCGGATCCTCGTCCTCTTTCTCAGATTCCGCCATGGACGGTGGTACCCCGGTCAGGGTCGCTTCGCCGACTGTCCCTTCCGCCACTTCAGCCGATGCAGTCTGATCGTCCACTTCGCGATGGGCGTCATCCCGGTCTTCATACCCATACCCATCGTCATCGTCTATAAATGCGCTGGTGCCGGCAGCCGCCGGTGGTGTCGTAGCAAAGTCGGGGAAATCATCAGCATCCATCGGATGAGCTTGCTCTTCCGCTTCCGACCGGCGCCGGGCAAGTAACCGGCCGCCCATGAACAGTAGCAGCAAAGCGAGCAGAACGCCGCCAACGAGGACAAGATTGTTCATGATGAATGCACGGGCACTCGCGAAATAACCGCCCAGTGTACCCATGATGTCTGCGGATGCGGCCGGGGATTCCGTCGGCTGCGCCGGTTCGGCGGGTAGGGCCTCAGCGGCCGGTTCATCGGCGGCAGTTGATTCCGGATGGATGACCTCATGCTCGAACCGTCGGAATTCGGGTACGGAGCCGCTCGGCCGGGCGGTGCTGGTGTCAGCGACATCGCCGGTTGCAGTCACCGGCTGCCCATTGGGATAGATCACCTCATGCTCGAAACGACGGAACTCCGGTTGTGGTCCTGTTGCCAGCCCCGTCCCGGTCTCGCTAGCCGCTACCGTGTCAGCCTGGAATGCTGAATCTTCCGGATAGATGACTTCATGCTCGAACTGCCGGAATTCGGGCACGGGGCCGCTCGGCTGGGCTGGACTGCTGCCGGCAAAATCGTCGGTCGTATCCGCTGGCTCACCATTCGGGTAGATCACCTCATGCTCGAAACGGCGGAATTCCGGCTGCCCGGCCTCGCCCGACGGACCAGGCTCTGTTGCCGATGCAGCCTGCGGATCGCCTGCTGTTTCGGCGGATTCTGCCGCGGTGCGACCCTGCAGGGCGGCCAGTTCCTCATCTTTGAGTTCAATCAGCCGCTTGAGATCTTCGATCAGCGCTTCATTCTCGGCCAGGCGATCGCGCAGTTCAGTGTTCTCCTGCTCCATGGACTCAAGATTCTCGAGCGCCAGTGACAGCTTGCGGTCCAGCTCTGCCTCGTTGCCCGCGGCGGTACCGCCTTGCTGATTGGCCGTTCCCTGTTCGGCGCCGACCAGTTTCAGACGCGATTCGCTCTCGGCCGCAGCGGTATCTTCGGTTTCTGTACCGGCTTCGTCTGTTGCGGTGGCGTCACCCCTGGCCCCTGTCGCAGCTGTCGGTGCGGATACGGTTTCCGGTCGCTGTGTCGGTGCCGCTGCAACCGCCTGGCGCGCGTCTTCCCAGAGATCGTGATGACGCTGTACTTCGGCCACCGCTGCGGACGGATTCAGTGCCTGCATCTGATCGCGGGTGGGCATATCAAGCACAGCCCCCTGTCTGATCAGATTGATGTTGTCATTGATGAAAACCTCCGGATTGGCGCGCAGCAACGCCAGCATCATCTGTTCCTGCGTGACGGAGCTGTCCGGACGCATGATCGTGGCTATCTCTGAAAGGGTCTGTCCTGCCTGAACCGGCCCGTAGCTGCCACCGCTGTATGTTTTCCGTGCGCGACCGGTGATGGATCTGGATTCTGACGGCGACCGAGTGGAACGCGTTGCCGGCTCGGAGCGGCTTGAGGATGGCGCCTGGCTGGCGACGCGCTGGCCTGGCTCATACAGCGGCGGATCGAGCAGCACTGTGTATTCACGGTAGAGGCGACCGGACGCCCAGCGCAGCTCGAGCAGGAAGTTCAGGTACGGCTCGCGTATCGGTTCCTCACTGGTGACGCGGATGTAGTCAGCACCTGTCGGCGGCTCGACCAGCTCAAAGCGCAACTGATTCAGCACTACTGATCGATCGATATTGGCGCGCTTGAAGGCTTCCTGATCAGCCAGTCTGACGCGCAGACTGCTGATCTCTTCCGCGGTCGCAGACCGCAAGGGAATGCGTGCCTCGAACCGTTCGTTAAAGCCGGATGATTTCTCCAGCTGCCCCACACCCAGTGCCGCTGCGGAGCCTGTCAGACCCAGCAACAGCAATGTCACAACCGCCTGCAATCTATGCTTCATAATTAATCTGCACCTGTTAGCGTACTAGCCGTCCGATTACGCCGGCTTCCGGGTCACCCACTGTCGCACCTGAAGGCGACGCCATGGCGTTAGCGACGGAATGGCCAAGCCTGCTGAGTAATCTATCTCCGAACCCGCACGTTGAATATTGCCGACCTGCAGTATGCCAGCCCCCATGGCGTGGCGAATCTGTTTACACTCCAAATGTCAATGGTGCAGAAACGGTTGCCGACTGCATGCCTGCCGACGGAGCATCATCAGTATTTAAATCACCGCCCATGGCGCATCGAGCCCGTCTCCGATTGAGCTTGCCGTCCACTCTCAGGAATCGTCTGTAAGTTTTTTAAGAATAACAGGATGCTGCCATAGACAATACCTGCTCATCCGCGCGGCGTGACCCCTGTCGCAATCAGCAGTCGCAGCTGCTTGATAATGACTTCCAAACCTGCGAACTCGCTTTATAAACACCTCTTAACTATAGTTTACAAATGGTCTTTTACCAAAATTTCAGCAATCTGGATACTGTTGAGCGCCGCACCCTTGCGCACATTATCGGCGACTATCCAGAGATTGATACCGCGCGGATGGGAAATATCCTCGCGGATCCGACCGACGTAGACGGCATCATTGCCGGCTGCATCGGTAACCGCGGTCGGATAGCCGCCGTCGCCCTGTTCATCCATCAGGATGATCCCCGGCGCACCGCCGAGTAACTGGCGCACTTCCTTAGCCGAGATTTTGTCCTCGGTTTCGATATGAACCGCCTCGGAATGCCCATAAAAGACCGGTATCCGCACGGTGGTCGGGTTCACGCGGAGATCGGGGTCCTCCAGGATTTTCTGTGTCTCCCACACCATCTTCATTTCTTCTTTGGTATAGCCATTGTCCTGGAACTTGTCGATATGTGGCAGCGCATTAAAAGCTATCTGCTTCGGATAGACCTCGGCCTCGATAGCCTCACCAGACAGCCACGCAGCTGTCTGGTGGCGCAGTTCCTCGATGGCGCGCTGGCCGGTGCCGGAGACAGCCTGATACGTGCAGACATTGACACGCTCGACACCGACCGCAGCCTGGATCGGTTTCAGCACCACCACCATCTGGATGGTCGAACAGTTCGGATTGGCGATAATGCCGCGATCTTTATACTGGGCAATAGCATGTGCATTAACTTCCGGCACGACGAGCGGAATATCCGGCTCCATGCGAAAGCGCGAGGTGTTGTCCACCACCACGCAACCGGCGGCAGCGGCTCGCGGCGCATGAATCTCGGAAACCGAGGCACCGGCCGAGAACAGCCCGATATCGATACCGTTGAAATCGAACTGATCGAGATCCTCAATGGTCAGCGTTTCATCCTTGCACTCGACAGTCTTGCCGGCGGAGCGGCTACTGGCCAGCACATGTAACCGGCCAACGGGGAAATTCCGGTTCACCAGTATAGAAAGCATAGTCTGACCGACGGCGCCGGTGGCACCCACTACGGCTACATTGAACTGCCTTTCACTCATATCAACCTCTGAAGGTTATCTTGCTGCTGGTTATTTAAACTGAATATCGAAAATTCAGCTGACAGCATCACAATTAGAATCCGCTCCTGTTTTCCCGACTCACGATACACAGTTCACTCTGTCAGTGCGGACACGACCGCATTACCCATTTCCCGCGTGCCGATCGGCAGCCGATTGTCGCCGGCAATATCCGCCGTCCGCAGGCCGGCGGCCAGCACTTCACGTACAGCCCCCTCGACCCGGCCGGCCAGGGTATCGGCGTCCAGCGAATAGCGCAGCAGCATGGCCACCGACAGAATCGTTGCCAGCGGATTCGCGATGTTCCTGCCGGCAATATCCGGAGCCGAACCATGGATCGGTTCATACAACCCCTGCCGAGTGGCTGCCAGTGAAGCCGAAGGCAGCAGCCCGATCGAACCGGTCAGCATCGCGGCCAGATCCGACAGTATGTCGCCGAATATGTTATTGGTCAGCAATACATCGAACTGCCGCGGCTCACGCACCAATTGCATTGCCGCATTATCCACGTACATGTGAGTCAACGTGACATCCGGGTAATCTGTTGCGACATCAGTCACAACCTCGCGCCATAACTCGGTCGCTTCGAGCACGTTCGCCTTGTCGATCGAACAGATACGACCTTGACGCTTCTGCGCAGTCCCAAATGCAATGCGCGCGATGCGACGGATCTCGGTTTCATTATAACGTTCCGTATTAAAGCCTTCGCGCTCACCGTTCTCGAGTGTCCGGATACCTCGCGGTTCGCCGAAGTAGATGCCGCCGGTCAGTTCACGCACGATCATGATGTCGAGATCGGCCACAACTTCCGGTTTCAGCGTTGACGCACCGGCCAGTTCAGCATAGACCAGTGCAGGACGCAGATTGGCGAACAGGCCAAGTCCGGCGCGCAGTGCCAGCAGACCCCGTTCCGGCCGATTCGCGCGTTCAATGTTATCCCACTTCGGACCACCGACGGCACCCAGTAGAACGGCGTCGGCCTGCCGTGCCGCCTCCAGGGTAGCCTCCGGCAGTGGTTTGCCCCCAACATCGATCGCTGCACCACCGATCAGGGCGTGCTGCAGAGTCACGTCCAGGCCGTGATGACGCTTGAGTGCATTCAGCACTTTTTCGGCTTCGGCCACAATTTCGGGGCCAATGCCATCGCCCGGCAGTATGAGAATTTCGCTTATCATGAAAACTGCATTCCTGTCAGACACGCCGCCAGTATAGTGACGGACGCGAAAAAGTTGCTAAGCATACCGCAACTCAGGCCCGCGCTTGAATATCCGGCATATCTTTTCGCTCCCGTTCAGCGCGCGCCGACTGCCAGGCTGCGATGATCACCAGGCTGCCGCCCAGCCACTCGCGCCCGTGAATGAATTCATCGCTCAGCAGCCAGGCCGAAACTGCACCGGCGACGATTTCGAACAGAAAGATTATCGCGGAACGGTAGACCGGCAGGTGGGTAACACCGTACTGAGCGGTGTAGGTCATCAGCAACATGACTACCAGCCCGAATGTAAACGCGCCTCCCCAGCCGGCTACCGTGGCGGACGGCAGCGACGCCGACGTGATGACGATCGCCAATACAGTTAGCGTCAGCACGCCGATCCAGGCAGCGGTCATTTTGAAGCCAATGGGGATATAACCGCTACGCCTCACCATGACATTATTTAACGCAAAGGCCAGTCCGGCCGACAATGCCAGCAGATCCGGAAGGCTGAATGTCGCGGTCAGTGTCGCATCCCGCTGCGGCCAGACCATGATGGCGCCGCCGGTCATGGCCAGCAGCAGCGTCAGGCCAGCGGCCCGGTCCGGCCGTTCGCGCAGAATCAGCCAGCCAAGCAGTACCGTCCACATCGGCGACAGATAAAACAGTAGCAGCACGCGCACAACCGTTCCATCAATAACGGCGAGAATGAACGCAAGGTTGCACCAGCCGGATGCAACCGCGATCGCGAGCAGATTCAGTGGCTGGACCTTGAGCTGATCCACCATTTTCCGGCGGCGCAGCCATAACCACGGCAACAGGGCCAGCATTGCACCGATGTAAATGGTCAGGGTCGCCCACAATCCGGGCAGACCCTGCTCTTCCAGCTCGCGCAGCGGGTACCAGAAGGTCCCCCACAAGGTAGCGGCCATCAGGCAACTGACGACGGGTAAAACAACGGACGGACGTGCTGGCATAAGCGGCACAGCCTATACTACAGGGCTGTTTTCCGGTAGCTTGCGCCTCCATGATGAACAAGGGGATGAATCCGGGACTTGATGCACTGCAGCCGTATCCGTTCGAAAAACTGGCACGGCTGTTCGCCACAGTCGAACCGGCAGCGGATCGCAGCCCGATCGATCTGTCGATCGGCGAGCCCAAGCATCCGACGCCGGCGCTGATCCTTTCGGCGCTGGGTGACAATCTTGAAGGTGCATCCCGTTATCCGACCACGCGTGGCATGCCGGAACTGCGCAGCAGCATCAGCGACTGGCTGACCCGGCGATTCAAATTGCCATCGGCCAGCATTGAACCGGAGCATCATGTCGTTCCGGTGAATGGCACTCGCGAAGCCCTGTTCGCCTTTGCTCAGTGCGTCATCGACAGCCGTGCAGGATCGCCCCTCGTATTGATGCCGAATCCGTTTTATCAGATTTACGAGGGTGCGGCGTTTCTGGCCGGCGCCAAAGGAGGCTACATCAACTGTACCCAGGAAGACGGGTTCCTGCCCGATCTCGACAGTGTTAGCCAAGCCGATTGGCAGCGCTGTCAGTTACTGTATCTGTGCTCGCCCGGCAACCCGGCCGGCGCGGTCATTCCGGAAGCGATGTACGCGGAGCTGTTTCAGCTTGCGGACGCATACGATTTCATCATCGCTGCGGATGAGTGCTACTCGGAAATCTATACGGACGAATCCCAGCCGCCGCTCGGCATTCTCGAAGCTGCGGCCCGGCTCAGCCGATCGGATTACCGGCGCATTATTGCCTTCCACAGCCTGTCCAAACGATCGAACGCACCCGGGATGCGTTCCGGATTCGTCGCCGGCGATGCTGAAATTCTCAAAGACTTCCTGCGCTACCGGACCTATCACGGCTGTACCATGGCAACCTACGCACAGATGGCCAGCATCGCCGCCTGGAACGATGAAAGTCACGTCCGGGAGAACCGGGCGCTGTACCGGGAGAAGTTCGATCGCGCCATCGAAATACTGTCGCCGGTAACGGAAGTCGAACGGCCGGATGGCGGCTTTTATTTGTGGCTCAAAACCCCCATCAGCGATACCGACTTCGCCTGCGAGCTGCGTCGCCGCGAAAACGTCACCGTGCTGGCCGGCAGCTATCTGTCACGCGAGGCAAACGGTATCAACCCGGGCGCGAACCGCGTGCGGATTGCACTGGTTGCGCCTGTTGCCGACTGTATCGAGGCCGCCGAGCGCATTAAAAATCTAGTAAAATCCCTTTAATTCTAATTCGCTTCAAGTAATAAAAATATTCAAAGGAATTGCCCATCATGAGTGATATCCAAGCAATTATTGATGCCGCCTTCGAGCGCCGCGCCGCGATCAATAGCGGAAACGCCGGCACTGATCTGAAGACTGCCGTCGATGAGGCGCTGGCCGGCCTCGACAATGGCAGCCTGCGTGTCGCCGAAAAAAGAAACGGCAAATGGACCGTCAATGAATGGCTGAAGAAGGCCGTCCTGCTGTCGTTCCGCCTGAATGACAACGAGGTGATTCAGGGCAATTTCACCAACTACTATGACAAGGTGAAGTTGAAATTCAACGACCTCGATCAGACCGCGTTCGACAAAATGGGGGCGCGAATCGTTCCGCCGGCTACCGCACGTTACGGCAGTTACATTGCCCCGAACGTGGTCATGATGCCGAGTTACGTCAACATCGGCGCCTATGTCGATTCAGGCACTATGGTTGATACCTGGGCTACAGTCGGCTCCTGTGCCCAGATAGGCAAGAATGTCCACCTTTCAGGTGGTGTCGGTATCGGCGGTGTACTCGAACCGCTGCAAGCCGCACCGACCATCATCGAAGACAACTGCTTTATCGGCGCGCGATCGGAAGTTGTCGAAGGTGTGATCGTAGGTGAAGGATCGGTGATTTCGATGGGTGTTTATATCGGCCAGAGCACCAAGATCTTCAACCGCGAAACCGGTGAAGTCACATTCGGCAGCATACCGCCCGGCTCAGTGGTGGTTTCCGGCAACCTGCCATCCAGGGACGGCACTTATAGCCTCTATTGTGCAGTGATAGTCAAACAGGTTGATGCCAAAACACGTGGCAAGGTCGGCATCAACGAATTACTGCGATCAATTTAGACCATGTTTTACTGTTGAAGTGTCATGCCTATGCCATGCTGAGGGACTAATTCGGTTTGGCCAGCATCAGTCTGACTAACTGCCAGAGGGATTGAGGATCTTAACCTCACGCTGCGGGAATGGTATTTCGATATCCTTGTCCCTGAGCGCCTGCCAGATCATCAGCAACAGATCGGCGCCCACCCGATTCACGCCGTCATCGATACCTTCCATCCAGAATTCCACCAGAATGTTGATCCCGGAATCGCCAAAACCACTGATTTCCGCGTCGGCCAGTTCTTCTATCGGCGTGTCTGCTTCATTGATGACCTGCGGATGCGATCGCACAACCTCTTTAACTATAGCAAGCATCCTGGGTATGTCGGTTTTATAGGCTACCTGGAATTCCAGAGCATAACGCTGTTTGTCGTTATTGTGAGTCCAGTTGACAAATCTGGTGGTAATAAACTGTTCATTGGGGACCATAATATCCTTGCCGTCATATGTTTCCAGCAATGTGGAACGCATATTCATTTCACGGATTGTGCCGGCACGGCCATCATCCAGTTCAATATAGTCACCAACCTTAAGAGAACGATCCAGCAGGATGATCATTCCCGATATAAAATTTGACGCGATCGCCTGCAAACCAAATCCAAGGCCCACGCCGAGCGCGCCGCCGAAAACGGCCAGGGCAGTCAGGTTAATACCCATGATCTGCAGCAATAGAACGAAGATAATTACAAACAGGGTGACCTGAAACAGTTTGGCAAACACTTCACGCGTGCCAATATCAATTCCTTCCTGCTTGCGAATCATCTGTTGGCCTGCACTATTGGAAATACGGCCCAGCCAGAACAGAATCGATCCGAAAATAATAGCCCGTGCTAATCCATAGGCTGAGACCCTGATATTGCCAACTTCGAGATCCATCGCATCCAGATAGGCAACGACATCATCCAGCCAGCCGAATATATGCAGAATGGCGATCGGGATCATGAACCATTTGAATATGAGATTGATGAATGGATTTTTGACAAACCTGGCTATGACTGAATAGAGTAAAAATACGACAGCCAGACTCTGGCAGATGCGCACCAGCCAGCTTTGCTGTACCGCAAGCTCACTCAGCTCGACAGCAATACCAAGAAACAGAATCACCAACAATGGAAATAGCAAATCGCCGATTTGATAAACGGCGTTTTTCAGCGGCAGCCATGGTCCGATGACTGGAGATTGTTTAAGTATCGGAGAATGTTTTTTGAGTATTGCGGCAAGCCAGTATGCGAGAATTATGGCTAAAAGTATGAGACCACACTGAGCATAGAATTGCGGACTGCTGGCCCATTCAAATATAGCTTTGAAATATTCGTTGAACTGCGATTTCAGCGATGCAAAATCCATGGCCTGGCCTGTACCTGTGCTAGAGGATTTTCTTAAATGCAGTTTATCATTAGTGAACTCAAAACCGATGCTACCAGAAATTTGAATGCCAACAGTCCAGAGCAGCATGCCAGTTCTATTATATTGAAAAACCGATCGCTATAATTCAGCCGGGTTATCCGATTACGGCAATAGCATCCCGCGTATAGTATAGAACACCAGTGCCGCCATAAGAGCGGAGGCCGGGACTGTGATGATCCAGGCAGCAACGATACGCAGCACCAGAGAACGTTTTACCAGCTCTTCGCGGTTGACCTGGCGCAGGCTCTTGCGCTCGTGTTTGGAGATGACAACCGAGGTTTTATCCTGTTTACCGCGCTTTTTCATTTCCTTCAGCATATTTTTCTTTTCGCGGGCGGAGGCAGGTTCAAATTCCCGCAGGAATTCGTCGAGCACATGCTGTTCCTCTTCGGCATGATGCCGCTTGATTTCCTCAATCTTGCGGGCATAGTTCGTCTTGAGAAATTCACGCAGGAAACCGACACCGAAAACGGCGCCGACAGCCGTGTGGGTGGAACTGATCGGCAGGCCGAGGTGACTCGCGATGATTACGGTAATGGTCGCGGCCATGGCAATGCAGTAGGCGCGCATTTGGTCGAGATCGGTGATCTCCGAGCCGACGGTCCGGATAACGCGCGGCCCGAACAGCGCCAGACCGACAGACAGGCCAACCGCGCCGAGGATCATGACCCAGAGCGGTATCGCCATTTGACCACCGACATTGCTTTGACCATAGGAAAGCACATCAACAATCGCCGCCAGCGGGCCGACGGCGTTGGCAACGTCGTTGGAACCGTGCGCGAAGCACAACAGTGCCGAGGCGAAGATAAGTGGCGCATTGAACAGTGTATTGACCGATGATCGACTGTTTTCGATTCGTGCGGCGTTGCGGCGAATGACAGGCCTGATAACCAGGAATACGGCCAGCGCCGCGAAGAAACCGAGTATCAGCGATTCGGCGAGATCAAAAGTCAGGATGTTGCCCAGTCCCTTGATCAGAAGGTACGTTACAAAGGCCCAGGCCATCAATGCGACGAGCACCGGTACCTTGGCACCGGCAGCCGAAGCCATGTCACTCTGATAGGTGATAGAGTGTTTGACTATGTAGAGAAAACCGGCAGCAATCACACCACCCATGACCGGAGAAATCACCCAGCTCGCGGCAATCTTGCCGACCAGGCCCCAGTCGGCAATGTCCAGACCGGCAGCGGCAATACCGGCACCGAGTACGGCGCCGACGATCGAATGCGTGGTCGACACCGGTGCGCCAACCGAAGTGGCGATATTGAGCCAGATCGCAGCCGCCAGCAGGGCGGCCAGCATCAGCCAGACGAAGGTATCCGTGTCCTCAATGAGGGTCGGATCAATAATACCTTTGCGAATGGTCTCGACAACATTGCCGCCAGCGATCAATGCGCCCGCGGCCTCGAAAATAGCCGCGATTAATAACGCCCCGCCGAGCGTCAGAACCCTGGAGCCGACCGATGGACCAACATTATTGGCAACATCGTTGGCGCCGATACCCATCGCCATATAGGCACCGACCGCAACGGCCACGAGCAGCGTCATACTGGTCTCGCCCCCGAAATACAGGGCATACAGCACGGCGCCTAATATGAATAATGCGGCGAGACCTAGTCTGCGCAGCCTGACAGACAGGGAACTTCCCGACGAGATGAACTGTTGGCTGACACCCTCTAACGCCACGCTTTCGCTCCTACAAGTTCTTATTTTTACTGGCGTATTATTCTGAACACGGCCTGGCGGCAAGTCAGTACTGGCATGCGGCCGGACTGTTCAAAGCCGGCATCGTAACGGATTTGTCACCTAATGCGTACTCCCAGCCGGCCCACAGGCGTCAACAGGAAGATCAAGGACCATGAATTCAGCCGCAATGATAGAAAAGCCAATTAAGCGGACGGAAGACACATCGAAACGTGCTCCAATTCATGGATACGGACACTTAAAGCTGCTGGTTCAGCTTTTCTATGGTGTGTCCGGTCTGTTCCTGAATGCTTTTCAAATACCTCAGGGTGCTTTCTGACAAATCCTGTTGTAACGCATAAGCGATCAATGATTGGACATGGTTCTCCTTATCCATCATTTCATTCAGGATGGTGATTCGCTTGTCTTCCGCCAGCGCGGCCTTGATGCGCGACCATAGCATAAGCACCTCTTCCCGCTCGACATCAACATCCTTGGGCAATCCACCCATATCGCGTATGATTTCCGATAATTTTTCACTTATCACTTCATGTTCCTTACCCAATGATAAAAACAACTGCTTGAGCGCATCATCCTCAAGCAGATCAACAGCTTCTCTGTAATGGCGAGCCGTGTCTTCACAGGCGATGATCACGTCATTAATCGCCACCTGACTTTCATCTATTAACATGGGTTCGTAACCGTCTTTCTGTCATGGGACAAAAACCCTGGCGGCATTGGGAATCACTTGAAATTTCGCCGGTGTCCGGGTTGTCAGTTCACCATCCGTCGATACGGATTTTCTGCGTCTGGTAAAAATCTCAATCTCCTTGCCATGCAGTACTTCCACTTCCTGCTGGCCGCTAAACTGGCCTGCACGAAGTGCCGGCGTCAGCGACAGGAGTTTCCAGAATTTCTGCGTCTTCAGGCTGTAAAGGTCCAGGCGCTGGTCACTGATCGTGGCATCATTGTCGATAACCATGCCGCCTCCGTAAAAGCGGCCGTTTCCGACCGCAATCTGTATGGACCGGGTGTGAACCACCCGACCGTCACAGACAATCCGGACGCGAAACGGATAATTCGCCTTGATAGCTTTCCAGGTGCTGTGTGCATAACTCAGTACACCCAGCCTGCCTTTGATTTCATTGGATAATTGACGCGTCACCTTGGTTCCGAGACCAATATTGGCCGCATTGAAAAACAATACACCATTGACGGAGCCCAGATCGATGTCCAACAGGCGCCCGTTCACGATCACATTCAATGCCCCCGGCAAATCAGCGGGAATATTGAGTGTTCTGGCAAGATCATTGGCAGTACCCAGAGGCAATATACCGAAAGCTATCCGCCGTTCCAGAATACTCCGGGCGGCACAGTTCAGTGTGCCGTCGCCACCGCCGATTATCAGAAAGTCAATGTCACGGTGATGTTTGTCAATCTGGGCTGCAAGGTCGCGGCCGTCGTCAGGATGATGCATCAGTACGTCGATGCCTCGCGACTTGAGAAAATCAACACCCTCTGCAATATCCTGGCCGCCATTACGGCTGCCCTTGTTAACGAGCAGAAGCGCTTTTTTTCGGATAGCCATATGAGCAGAATGCGCGAATCAGAGTCAGAGTGACAGAACAGGATGACTATAACTGATCGCTTCAAAACAGCATATACATAAGGTGGCTGGCGTGCTTTCAGATTGACCCTTGCTATAAGCAAATCATAGATTATGAAGATAAGCTATCATGTACAAGCTGCTTCATTGAATATATTGTATTTCATCAAAAAGTAACCTTTATCTCATGCTGCATCCGGTCATTATATTAGGAAGTTTGCTTCTCCTGATTTTTCTTGCATGGCTGTTTGGCTGGTATGTCTGGTGTCTTCTGTGCCGCTGGACCACTTATCTGTCGGGGTACCTGTCAGCCTTCACGGCAACAGCCGGAACACGGCCGGTCCGGGCATTCCTGTCCGGGAAATTGCCACGGACGTATAGCTTGTTATGCAATCGTCTTCGGCTGGATCGGTTTTCCGGACTGCCATTGTCGCTGCTGCTCCTAATAGCTGGCTATATAGCCATTCTCCTGAGCGGGATCGTTGAGGAAATCGTTGAAGCTGAAGAAATTTCGGCTCTGGACAGCAGGATCAGCGAACTTCTGGAACCGTTGAGGGATCCGGTAGTTGTCGAAATATTCCGCTGGATAACCGGGTTCGGTGATCTCCCGGCGCTGATATCGGTAGCAGTTGTGGCTTCAGCATTTCTCTGGATACAGGGAAAACACAACAGAATTACCGGCTTGTGGATATCTGTGATTGGGGCCCATATCACGACGTATCTTGGAAAATACGGCTTTGATCGTGACAGGCCGGATTTTGTCACGGACATTACAGTTCACACGGCTTCCTTTCCCAGCGGTCATGCCACCGCTTCCGTGGCGGTGTTCGGCTATATCGCTTACGCAATCATCCGCGAGTTACCCGCAACAAGACAGCGCTACGAAGTAATCTTCTGGAGCCTGACACTGGTTACGTTGATCGGCTTCAGCCGGATCTTCCTTAACGTTCACCATAGCAGTGACGTCGCTGCCGGTTTTCTCGTCGGTAGTTTATGGTTGCTGATAGGCATCATGGTCTCGGAATACTTACAGCCTCCCCGACACGGTCACGGGAAAACAGGCCATCTCAGAACATGAAGCCCGGTTCAACCGGCTGCCTTCAGGAATCCGTCACCAGACCATGGCGCTGGTGCCATGCCATTAAAGACTCCTCCGGATACTCCGGAAAATGCTGCTCAGAAGACCCCTCCGGAACCGCCACCCAGCCGGCCCTGGAATCGAGCATGATGTGGATGCGTTCCGGCGGAACGGGTAACGGGGTATCGACGACCGAGGCGAAAGGATGCATCAGCTCCGGCCAGTGCGGATCCCAGACCCATAAAGCGCTGCCGCAATGTCTGCAGAAACGCCGTTCAGCCTGGCTCTGCTGCTTGCGCTGGGGATGATCCACATAGGCACGGTAAACAGAAATATGTTCTTCTCCCCGGATCTCCAGACTGTCCGCAGCGGCATGGAGGTTGATGGCATAGCCCCCTCCGCCTGCCGTCTTTCGGCAGATGCTGCAATAACAATACATAAACGGGTAAGGCGCCTGCGATTCGCATGTGAACTGTACTGAACCACAATGACAGGAACCTTCGAGCCTCATCGCTTATCTCCTTCCTGGCTGACGGTTTGCATATGCCTTAAAGCTAATGACGCTGAACCGTGTTCCGGTAGGCAAACCAGTGTTACCGGGACCGTTCTTCGCCATACGCCTCTTCAGCTTCGGGATCGGCTCAGCGTGAACTGACTATAGGCTTTGACTCCAGGTAACGCCATTCAGGCGGCCAACTGAATATGACATGCTGCCCAGTGTACCGTCGCTTCGTGTCAGCGCATAACACCGTTGCCGCGACTGAGACTTTGGCCTTTTCCGCCGCCACCTTTGTTACCAAAGGAATTGCGGATACCTGAACCTGACCGGGAGGGTCCGACAGAATGCCGCGCCGGCGAAACGCTGCGCTGTGACCGGACATCCGGACGGCTTGGAATACTGCGCTGTGACCGGACATCCGGGCGGCTTGGAACACTGCGCTGTGATCGGATATCCGGGCGGCTTGGAACACTGCGCTGTGATCGGATATCCGGGCGGCTTGGCCGGAGCTGGCGAGCCTGACCCATGTCGCGGTTGGCCTCGACCCGGCTGCGGCTTGAATCAATCCGTTCACGCTGTATCGTGCGATTGGCTTCGACCCGGCTGCGACTGGAATCGATGCGCTCGCGGCCAACCCTGCCGTTGGCCATCAGTTCGCGCCGCCCGCGGTCCGCGTCATGACGCGTTTCATGATTGCGCGAATGCTGTCGAGCCCGATCGTGCGTGCCACGCTTGTCACGACTATCGCGGATCCCGGATATTCGCTCCCGCGTCTGCAGCACACTGCGCCGGGCATGGGGCGTCAGCCCGCTCAGATTGCGCCGATCGTCCTGGCGGCGGCGCGTGTCGTCATCACGCGAGAAACGGTGCCGATCATCACTCCGTGCGAACCGCCGCGTTGCCAGATTCCGACGATCATGATCACGATCGAGTTCTTTAAGATCATGTTTACGATCATGGCTGCCGACCCGGTGATGTTTATCCAGCCGCCTGTCGAAATTGGCATGACGCGCATATTGATGCTGCAGTTTGTGATTACGGTAGGCGACACCCCGACGGTGGCCGGGCTCATGCCGCCAGCGCTGATATCCATCGCGTTTGGCGTAATGCTTGCCCGGCCGGTAATAAGGCTTGGGTTTATGTTTATGGAAGTCCAGGACAACGGCGTGGCGGCGATGCCAGTCGAAACTGCTGAAAAAGAAGCGCGTGGATATGTGGGTACCGCTGCCCCAGTAGAAAAACCCGGTATGTGCGAAGTGGTGCCGGGGCGGGGCCCAGTGCACCGGCGGATAGGCCGGCCACCACCAGTTACCGTAAACGAGCAGCGGATCGTAGTAAGGCACGAAGACGACATGGCTGTGGGCCGGTTCGATCAGGATCACCTCCGGTTCGCGGTAGACGCGCACGTAATCGATCGAATCGAGATGGCCGGCTGCGTAGGCGCGCTCGCGCAGGTCCTGGACCGTGGCCATCACGGCAGCTTCCTGATACAGGAACGCCTCACCGAGATCCTGGGTCCAGCGCAGATTCTCGTCCATACGGCCGAGTACATGCGGAAAAGCGACCAGCGCCTTGACACTGGGATCCCAATCCTCGCTTTCGACCGCGGCGACCGCACTTTCGCCGTCGAGACCGGGATTATCCCGCGACCAGCGAGCCGCCTGAACAACCTCGAGCGGATAGGTGGCGGCCATGAGTATTTGCGACAGCAGACTGTCCGGATACAGGGCGATGGGCGCCAGCATCTGGTCGAGTTCGGCCTGCGTATATGCTGGTACTTCCGTCTCGGCATAAGCCGGTAACTGTGTCATCAGGACCAGGACAGGAACAAGAAGCCATCTGGCGAGCACTTTCATGGCTACTCCTTAAATAGTGGGGCGTGGTCGCTGTGCGGAGCAGTTATTTAGGTCGAACCGGCTTAACGCAGCGCGATATCTATTGATATTTAGAGTTCCGGGAAACCGCACCGTTCAGGCGGAATTCGTCAAAAAATGTGGATTTGGGTCTGACCGTCCGTTTCGAACGCCACGGGCCAGGCAAGCCGGGACGTGGACGCTGACAATAAACTGCCTGAACAGCCAGTCTCGGGAGCCATACAGCTACACATAGCTCTATGCCGAAACAGATCACAGAATAGAGCCCTGTCCCTGTGACCCGGGTCTCATCTCACCCGGTATGAGCTGGCGGCCTGCAAAAATCGCACTAATCTGGAATGCGCTTGAAACAAAAGCAACAAGGCGCCTGATTCAGGCCGGCGCCTGGAAAACAGCGATTAAGAAACCAAATGAAATATCTACTGATAATATCGATACTGTTCGTGATGGGGGTGTTATCTCAGAAGGCGTTTGCGGCAACCAGTCTGCTGCCAGCCATACCGCAGCCTTTCTGATTACCGAAAAGACTGTGTCAGCAGCTAATCCATTCCAGCGCTTTGAAAATTGACCACGTGCCCGGCGCCGGCTTTGAACCGGCGGCAGTGGCACCCGTGAACAACAACAGATTACAAATTAGTATCTTCTGGAACGGCGCGGTCGCTCATTGCGCGCCTGTGCCTGATTGACCTTGATAGGACGCCCTTTATAGGGCTTTTCATTCAATGCCTTGATCGCGGTGTCTGCTTCGCTATTGTTCTCCATCTCCACAAAGCCGAAACCCTTGGACTGCCCGCTATATTTATCAACAATAAGCTGAATGCTGCTTATTTCACCAAAAGGCTGAAACAGCTCTTTCAAATCATCCTCACTCACACTGTATGGAAGACTGCCAACGTATAATTTCATTAATTTATCCAGTAATTTTATGGGTTTGATGTTAGCGTCACCAAACAATCAGACCACAAATTATCTGGCAAACGTCTTCCATGATTCGCTAATCTATTGACTATTTCAAGCGAATTAATATTTCGTTTGGTCAGCACAGTGCTGAATCAGAAATAAAAAGCCGTGCAGATGACTGCACGGCTTTGTAGACGGAAGGTTTGACGGCTGAACTTAAGTAGCACCGGCCATCTGCTTACCTATCAGCTCGGAAATGTATCCAAGCACCGCACCCGCGATCATGGATACGCTGATCATCAAATCTCCGACATTGAAAGCGCCACCATCGGCGCCGGCACCGGCCACATCAACACCCACCCAGGTGGCCGCCCCCAGGAAGGCGCCGGGGATAAAGCTGAACAAATCGATCTTGGCTTCAATACAGAAGATGAAAGCTATGATGCCCACCAGGATAGCCAGGGTCACAACACCCCCACCTATCTGCAGGAAGATCGCCAGGGCAACCGCAGCCCAGAAATTGCCAACCAGGTTGGATGCTATGGTTTTGGTCAATCCCGATACACCGCCATTGGCCGCGTAGAAGGTACCCCAGGCGATGATCCCAGGCCAGACAATAAGATGCAGCTCGGGTATCCCCACTGCCACATACACCCAGCCTGCGATGAGTACGCCGATACTGATGCCTAATGCAAGTAATAAACCCATTTTTATATCCTCTGCTCGATTGTTTATTGAGTCATAACACGAATAAAACAGATACAAACAGCAGGAGTGGATCTTGACGTCCACTGGACAGGTCCTGAAGCCTGCTTCGCGATCACTGTGCCTTGAATGTGGGGCCCGGTTTCTGCAGCACC
>CAZFUS010000006.1:0-4209 GCA_964522485.1 uncultured Enterobacteriaceae bacterium
CGCGTTCAGTCACGTATTTTTCATCCGGGCGCTTGAGCAGGCCATACAGCTCGCACGAGGCGACCTTTTCCACGATGTCGATCAATTCCTCTATCCAGATGAAACCGCGTGTCTTGACACACACAGTGACATGCGAACGCTGGTTGTGGGCGCCGTAATCCGAAATGCCCTTGGAGCAGGGGCACAGGGTAGTCACGGGGACGACCACCTTGACCAGCACGGTCGGTTTGTTGTTTTCCTGAATCCGGCCGATGAAGGTGACCTGGTAATCCAGCAGGCTCTTGACGCCTGATACCGGCGCGGATTTCTGCACGAAGTACGGGAATGACATCTCGATATGACCGGATTCGGCATCCAGCACATCGACCATCTCGGTGATCATTCGCTTGAACGATTCCACGGTAATCTCGTATTCATGATCGTTCAGTATTTCCACAAACCGCGACATGTGCGTGCCCTTGAAGTTATGCGGCAGGCTGACGTACATGTTGAAGTTGGCGACGGTATGCTGCTCGCGACCGGCGCGATCACTGACGACGACCGGGTGGTTAATATCCTTGATGCCGACCTGGTCGATTGGAACGTTGCGAGTGTCCTGACTGCCTTGAACGTCAGGAATTTCGCTCACAATCGATGCTGATTCATTCATGCCGATTCCTCGGTTATGCATTGCTGGGGACGCCCGTCTTCACGCGGCTAATTCCTTAGTATTTTACTAAGCTATAAAGTTCGTAACAACATGAACATCCTGATCACGGGCCTTACGGTTGGCTCCCGGTCGCCGGCTGTCAAGTGGCTGTTTTGCCGGTAAGGGAAACTTAACGGTTGCGATTGACGATATAGTCCGCGACCCAGCGCAGCATGTCAGCCTGGGCGCTGAAACCCGCCAGGCTATCCAGCGCCTCGGTATACAAATCATTGGCCGCCTGTTTGGCGCCCTCCAGACCGAGCAGATTGGGGTAGGTCGGTTTATTGCGCGCCAGATCCGCGCCCTGGGTTTTACCGATAATCTCGGTTGCACCTTCAATATCGAGAATATCGTCGCGTACCTGAAAGGCCAGGCCGACACAATGGGCGTAGTGACATACCCGCTCGACCTGCTCACTGTCGGCGTCCGGACTGGAGAGCGCGCCCAGTTCGACGCTGGCCCGGATCAGGGCACCGGTCTTGTGGATGTGCATGTTTTTCAATTCAGCGATATCCAATGCCCGGCCCACGGCCGCCAGATCGATGGCCTGGCCGCCAGCCATGCCGCGCGAACCGCTGGCGATTGCAAGGGCATTGATCATGCGCAGCCGGCGTTCGGCATCGATCTGAATAGCCGCGTCTGAAGCCAGGATATGAAACGGCAGCGCCTGCAGGGCATCACCTGCCAGAATGGCGGTGGCTTCGTCAAAGGCGCGGTGGCAGGTTGGACGCCCGCGGCGCAGGTCGTCGTTGTCCATCGCCGGCAGATCGTCATGAATCAGCGAATAGGCATGGATCATTTCTACCGCACACGCCGGTCCGTCGAGGGCGTTGAGTTCAACGCCGAAGGCCTCGCCGGTGGCATACACCAGCACCGGCCGTATGCGTTTGCCGTCGCCGAGTACGGCATAGCGCATTGCTTCATGCAGGTTGTGCGGCTGGATATCGGCACCGGGCAACCAGCGCTCAAGCGCTAGCTCGACGCTGCGCTGATATTGCTGCAGTCGGGCTTCACAGGACATGCAAAAGTTTCAGACAGGGTTCTTATCGTTGTCGTCGTCAGGGGCATCGGCACTGAAGGCCGCGAGTGCCTGCTGTCCTTCGTCGCTGAGCAGGATCTGGACTTTCTGTTCGGCATTTTGGAGAGCCTGCTGACAGGCCCGGGTCAGTGCGACGCCACGCTCGAAATGCTGCAGTGACTGTTCAAGACTCAGATTACCTTCTTCCATTTTTTCAACTAGTTGTTCAAGTTCCTTAAGAGCTTTTTCAAAGTCGAAACCCGAATCCGTCTGTTGCTTTTTACCAGCCAAAATCCGTTCACTCGCTGCAGTTTATCAAAAACCGTGATCATACCTGTTTGCAATTGGCTCTGCAGGCCGATTTCAGGCGCTGATTCTTTGCGCTGCAGGATTGACACTGCCGTGTCGCTGGATTAGTTTCTACAATTAATTAATTAGACCAAGTCTAATTTTCCAGTTTGCCCTATGTGTTTGTTGAGGAGGTCACTATGGCATCACTGAAAGGCAGTCAAACCTTCGACAATCTGAAAGAAGCCTTTGCGGGTGAGTCCCAGGCCAACCGCCGCTATCTGTATTTTGCCCAGAAGGCTGATGTGGAAGGTTTCAACGATGTATCTGCCGTGTTCCGTTCCACTGCCGAGGGTGAGACCGGCCATGCTCACGGCCATCTGGAGTATCTGGAACAGGTAGGCGATCCGGCCACCGGTGAACCGATCGGATCAACCGATCTCAATCTTAAGGCCGCGATCGCCGGGGAAACCTACGAATACACGGACATGTATCCTGGTATGGCTAAGACAGCGCGAGACGAGGGCTTTGATGAAATTGCCGACTGGTTTGAGACGCTGGCCAAAGCCGAGCGCTCGCATGCCAACCGGTTCCAGAAAGCACTCGACGGTCTCGAGGCCTGACGAATAAATACGCAGTTGCTAGCGTAACTGACGAGCCGGGATCGAGCCGGCTCAGTTTTCCCTGTGTCCGCTCTACCCCGGAGATGGGGAATTCTGGTTGCGATGAGTAGTTATTGACTGAGCTGTGCTGTTTACGGAGCGGGGCTATGAGCGATACAGCCGGACGCCGCGAGGGCAGTCTCCAGGCACCGACACGCCATCCGATCGCCTGGCAGACTGACGCATATTACGATCAGGACAGCCTGTTCCGGGAAATGGAGCGGGTCTTCGATATCTGTCATGGCTGCCGGCGCTGCGTCAGCCTGTGTCACGCCTTCCCGACACTGTTTGATCTGGTGGATGAGTCGGAGACACTGGAAGTCGATGGTGTCAGCAAGCAGGATTACTGGAAGGTCGTGGATCAGTGCTATCTCTGTGATCTCTGCTTCATGACCAAGTGTCCCTATGTACCGCCGCACGAATGGGATGTGGATTTTCCGCATTTGATGCTGCGGGCCAAGGCAGTCGGCCATGAGCAGGGCAGGACTAAACTGCGTGACAAGTTTCTGACTTCAACCGATGCCGTGGGTAGTCTCGCCGGTATTCCGGTCGTGGCCGAATCTGTCAATGCCATGAACAGGAATAAAACCCTGCGGAATACAGTGGGTAAAGCAGCGGGCATCCATCCCGATGCCGTACTGCCCGACTATCACAGCAATAATCTGCGCAAACGTGAACGCAAGCGGCAGCGCCCGGACCTGGAGCCGGAACCGGCCGGTAACACACAGGGCCGGGTGGCACTCTTCGTCAGCTGTTATGGTAATCGTAATAATCCGGCGGCCGTCGAGGACCTGATTGCGGTACTGGAACATAATGGTATCCCGGTCACGCTTATCGAACAGGAGCGCTGCTGTGGTATGCCGAAGCTGGAGCTGGGTGATATGCAGTCGGTGGCCAAACTGAAGGCGTTCAACATTCCGCGACTTCACCAGGCGGTGCAAAGGGGATTCGACCTGCTGGCTCCGGTGCCTTCCTGCGTGCTGATGTTCAAGCAGGAACTGCCGCTGATGTTCCCGGACGATGAACAGGTGCAGGCTGTCGCGGCCGCCTTCTATGATCCTTTTGAATATTTGGCATTGCGACACAAAGCCGGCAAACTGGATACTGATTTCAAACAATCCGCGGGTAAGGTTGCCTATCATGCTCCCTGCCATCAGCGGGTGCAGAACATTGGTCCCAAGACCCGTGAGATCCTGCAGCTTATTCCGGACACACAGGTAGAGACGATCGAACGCTGTTCCGGCCACGACGGGACCTACGCCGTCAAGCTGGAAAGCCACGAGATATCAATGAAAATCGGCCGTCCGGTATCACGCCGTGTCAGCGAATCGGAGGCCACGCACTATGCCAGCGACTGTCCCATGGCTGCGCACCAGATCCAGAACGGTCTCGAGGACCGGCGCGAACCCGAAAGTCCGTTTACGCTGCTCAGGCAGGCCTATGGGATTTAGTGAAAAGTGAAAAAGATGGATTAGCGGGAACTGATAAGTTCCCCGCCGTTTCCAATTTTGCTTCACGCTTCACGCTTCACGCTTCACGCTTCACGCTTCACG
>CAZFUS010000006.1:4309-55462 GCA_964522485.1 uncultured Enterobacteriaceae bacterium
TTATTATGGAAAAACTGAAACGGGAAGATCTCTACAGCCTCGAAAAATACGCCGAGGTGCGGAAAGACTATCGCGCCAGGGTTATGGCGCACAAAAAGAACCGGAATTTGCCGATTGGTCCGAATGCAACGCTGTACTTCGAAGATCGCCTGACTATCCAGTATCAGATCCAGGAGATCCTGCGTGTGGAAAAGATATTCGAGCGTGCAGCGATCGAAGATGAGCTCAATGCCTATAATCCGCTCATTCCGGACGGCCATAACTGGAAGGCGACGTTCATGCTCGAATTTCCTGACCCGGCCGACCGCCGCCGGCGGTTGGCGGAACTCATCGGTATCGAGGATCAGATCCGGGTGCAGATTGACGGACACGAGTTTGTCATACCCATCGCGGATGAAGATATGGAACGCGATAGCGAAGACAAGACTTCATCAGTTCATTTCCTGCGCTTCGAACTCAGTCCTGATATGATTGCATCCCTGAAGCAGGGTGCGGCGCTGGCGATTGGGATCGAACATCCGAACTACTGCTACAATGTTAATCCAGTGCCCGATACGGTTCGCAACGCACTGCTGGCCGACCTCCGGTGAGTTTCATCCACTCAACTGAATAAGCCCCGCTTGTCAATGCCTTGACGCGGCCGGCACATTGCAATACAAAACCCGCCGGTTACGCTGCATAATGCAGCTTCATCGCATCCTTGCAAATTACGCTGAATCACGACCGGAGTAATCTTGAGCAGTCAATACGACGCCGCAGATATTGAAGTTCTTACCGGGCTGGAACCGGTGCGCAAGCGACCGGGCATGTATACTGACACTTCGCGGCCGAATCACCTGGTTCAGGAAGTGGTGGATAACAGTGTCGACGAGGCGATTGCCGGTTACGCCAGGAAGATCCAGGTCACACTGCATAAAGACGGCTCGGTGACTGCCTCGGACGACGGTCGCGGCATGCCCGTGGATATTCATCCCGGCGAGAAGGTGTCGGGCGTTGAAGTCATCCTCACGCGATTGCACGCCGGCGGCAAATTTTCCCGCAAGAGCTATAAATTTTCCGGTGGTCTGCATGGCGTCGGTGTTTCTGTGGTCAACGCACTGTCGCAACACCTGGAAGTCTGGGTCAAGCGTGGCGGCCACGAGTACAACATGGCCTTCGCCGGCGGTAATGTGAAATCAAAGCTCGAGACAATCGGAACGGTCGGTAAACAGAACACCGGCACGACCATCCGCTTTTGGCCGGATCCGCAGTATTTCGATACCATCAAATTCGCGGTACCGAAACTCAAGCATGTGCTGCGTGCCAAGGCGGTACTCTGTCCCGGCCTGACCATCACCCTGACGGATGAAGCGGGCGGCGAGACCGAACAGTGGTATTACGAGGACGGTATCCCCGACTACCTGGCCGAAGCGCTGGACGGACAGGCTTTACTGCCGGAAGAGCCGTTTCTTGGCAGCCTGGCGGGTGTCAACGAGACCGTCGACTGGGCGGTGCACTGGCTGCCGGAAGGCGGCGAGCTGGTGACCGAAAGTTACGTCAATCTGGTGCCGACTGTGCAGGGCGGGACCCATGTCAACGGCCTGCGCCAGGGGCTGCTGGAAGCGTTGCGGGAATTCTGTGAAGCGCGATCGCTGTTGCCGCGGGGCGTGAGACTGGCACCGGAAGATATCTGGGAACACTGCAGTTATCTCCTTTCGGTCAAGTTGGATGACCCGCAGTTTTCCGGCCAGACCAAGGAACGCCTGACGTCGCGTAACTGTGCGGCGTTCGTTTCCGGCGTGGTCAGTGATGCCTTCAGTGACTGGCTGAACCATCATGTTGAAACCGGAGAACAGATCGCCGAGCTGGCCATTCGCCATGCCCAGCGCCGGCTCAAAGCAGAAAAGAAAGTGGTGCGCAAGAAAGTCGCGGGTGGTCCGGCACTGCCTGGCAAGCTCGCCGACTGCACCAGTCAGGATGTAAGCCGTACCGAGCTGTTTCTGGTCGAAGGTGACTCGGCCGGTGGCTCGGCCAAGCAGGCCCGGGATCGCAATTATCAGGCGGTGATGCCCCTGCGCGGCAAGATCCTCAATACCTGGGAAGTGGATCCGGCCGAGGTGCTAGGTTCCAAGGAGGTGCATGATATTGCCGTCGCGCTCGGTGTCGATCCGGGTTCTGATGATTTGTCAGGACTGCGTTACGGTAAAACCTGCATACTTGCCGATGCCGACTCCGACGGCCTGCATATTGCCACACTGTTATGCGCGCTGTTCGTCAAACACTTTCGGCCACTGGTCGCCGGCGGACATATATTCGTCGCGATGCCGCCGCTTTACCGTATCGATGTCGGCAAGGAGGTTTATTATGCCCTTGATGAACAGGAAAAAGAGGGTGTGCGCGATCGCATCGCCGCCGAGAAGATCAAGGGCAAGGTCAATGTCCAGCGTTTCAAGGGGCTTGGTGAAATGAACCCTCTGCAGTTGCGCGAGACCACCATGGCACCGGAGACCCGCCGCCTGGTCAGGTTGACACTGGAAGAAGGTGATGCCACCGATCAGCTGCTTGACATGCTGCTGGCGAAAAAGCGCGCTGCAGACCGCCGTGCCTGGCTGGAGTCCAAGGGCGATCATGCGGAGGTGATGTACTAGGATGCCTGATCATTCAGTCACAGGTTTGCGTCGGGATAATACCCGGCTGGCTATGTACTTAAACAAAAAACAGTCTGAAAAAATATAATCAACATTAAGAATATTGTATATTATGATGATTATTCATAGAATTTTACTAATTATTATTGGGTTGTTGCTGAGCGGTTGCGAAAGGGCTGGAGCCGAAGTCTTCGAGTCCGAGCAACAGCATTTTCGCCTGAGCACCGTGGTCGAGGGCCTGGAACAGCCGTGGGCATTTGCCTTCCTGCCGGACAATCAGCTGCTTATCACCGAGAAAGGTGGTGTTCTGCGGCGGGTGAGTGACGGCCGGTTGCAGAAGGAGCCAATCGCCGGTCTGCCTGATATCGCCGTGGTGGGCCAGGGCGGTTTACTGGATGTCGCCATCGATCCGGATTTTGCCGACAACCGGCTCGTGTACATCAGTTACGCGGCCGCCGGCGAAGGCGGTCACGGCACCGAAGTGGCGCGCGGCCGGCTGGTCGAAAACCGGCTCGAGGATATCGAGGTGATCTTTCGCGCACTGCCGAAATTCAGTGGTGGCCAGCATTTCGGCTCCCGGCTGCTGTTTCACCCGGACGGCCATCTCTACATCACCCTGGGTGATCGCGGCAACAAGGATCAGGCCCAGAAGCTCGAGTCCCATCCCGGTTCGCTGATCCGTATACATCCCGACGGCAGCGTGCCGGATGACAACCCGTTCGTGGGCCGGGACGGTGTCCGCCCCGAGATTTATACTTATGGTAACCGCAACATGCAGGGCATCGCGCTGCAGCCGGGCAGCAATCAGGTCTGGACGCAGGAACACGGACCGCAGGGTGGCGATGAGGTGAATGCGGTCGAGGCTGGGAGCAATTATGGCTGGCCGGTGATTACCTATGGAAAGAATTATGTTACAGGCACCCGGATCGGCGAGGGTACCCATAAGGAAGGGATGGTCCAGCCAAGACATTACTGGGTACCGTCGATCGCCACCTCCGGCATGACGTTTTATAACGGCGACAAACTCTCTGGCTGGCAGAACGATCTTTTCAACGGTTCACTCAAGTTCGGTTTTATCAGCCGCCTGGAACTGAACAACGATCATGCTATCGCTCACGAGGAACGTCTGCTGGAGGATAAACTGCAACGGGTACGCGATATCCGTCAGGGACCGGACGGCAATCTCTACGTGCTCGATGAAGCTCAGGGTCGACTGTATCGTATCGAACCGGCTGAATAGCGAACCGGCCATTGAACCCTTGGCCCCGAATCATGACGCAATCAATAAACAAAGATGGCTGATCATCTGACGGCCGACTCGGTCGAACACAAACCGCTGCACGAATTCACCGAGAAGGCCTATCTCGATTATTCGATGTATGTCGTGCTGGACCGGGCCCTGCCGCATATCAGCGACGGTCTCAAGCCGGTACAGCGTCGCATTCTTTATGCCATGTCCGAACTCGGCCTGAAAGCGGCATCAAAGCACAAGAAATCGGCCCGCACTGTCGGTGATGTGATCGGCAAATTTCATCCACATGGTGACCTGGCCTGCTACGAAGCCATGGTGCTCATGGCGCAGTCGTTTACTTATCGTTATCCGTTCGTGGATGGACAGGGTAACTGGGGCTCGCCCGACGACCCCAAATCGTTTGCCGCCATGCGCTATACCGAGGCCAAGCTGACCCGCTATGCTGAAGTACTGTTAAGCGAGCTGGAGCAGGGCACAGCCGATTGGATACCGAACTTCGACGGCACGCTGGATGAACCCCAGCGCTTGCCGGCCCGGCTGCCGAACGTGCTGCTCAACGGCACGACCGGCATCGCCGTTGGCATGGCCACCGATATTCCGCCGCATAATCTGCGCGAAATCAGTCGGGCCTGCATCCATGTGCTCGACAACCCCAAGGCGACGGTCAAGGATCTGTGCGAGTACGTGCGCGGTCCGGATTATCCCACCGGTGCCCATATCATCAGCTCACGCGACGATCTTCTGTCGGTCTATCAGACCGGCAGTGGTGCCATCCGCGCCCGCGCTACCTATGAAAAGGAAGACGGCAATATCATCATTACGCATTTGCCTTATCAGAGTTCGGGCAGCCGCGTGCTCGAACAGATCGCTGCGCAGATGCAGGCCAAGAAACTGCCAATGCTCGAGGATCTGCGTGATGAATCGGATCATGAAAATCCGGTCCGGCTGGTGCTGATACCGCGATCCAATCGTGTCGATGTCGAAGAGGTGATGTCGCATCTGTTCGCCACGACTGAACTGGAACGCAGCTACCGCGTGAATCTGAACATGATCGGCCTGAATGGCCGGCCCCAGGTCAAGGATCTCAAGACACTTCTGGCCGAGTGGCTGAAATATCGCACGGAAACCGTGCGCCGGCGTCTGCAGCACCGTCTGGATCGTGTGCTTGAACAGATCCACGTACTTGAAGGCCTGATGGTCGCCTACCTGAATATCGACGAGGTGATCCGGATCATTCGTGAGGAAGACAGCCCGAAGCAGGAATTGGTGGCGCGTTTCAAGCTCAGCGATATCCAGGCAGAAGCCATACTTGATCTGAGGCTGCGCAGACTGGCCAAGCTCGAGGAAATGAAAATCAGGGGTGAGCTCGATGATCTCGGTAAGGAACGTGCTGATCTTGAAAAAACACTCGGGTCCAAACAACGGCTGAAGAAGCAGGTGCGCCGCGAACTCGAGGCCGATACCGAAACCTATGGTGATGATCGGCGCTCCCCCGTCGTCGTCCAGGTGCAGGCCGCCCAGGCATTCTCCGATTCGGAATTGGCGCCGGCCGAGCCGGTGACGGTGGTATTATCCGAAAAAGGCTGGATACGTTCCGCCAAGGGACATGACGTCGAGGCAGCAAGTCTGAATTATCGTAGCGGTGACGGTTTCCGCGCCGCGGCCCACGGCCGCAGTAATCAGCAGGTAATACTGCTGGATTCCAGCGGCCGCAGCTACGCTCTGGCGGCGCACAGCCTGCCATCGGCGCGTGGTCTCGGTGAACCTGTGGCCAGCCGTCTGACACCGCCCGAGGGCGCGGCATTTGTCGGTGTCCTGTTGGGTGAAGCAGACAGCCTGGCCCTGTTGGCGAGTGATGCCGGTTACGGCTTTATTATCCGGCTCGGGGATCTGCACACCCGTAATCGCAACGGCAAGGCTGTGCTGAATGTTCCTCCCGGCGCCAGTGTTCTGACGCCGGTCACTGTCAACAATACCGAGGACGACCGGATAGCGATCGCCACTACCAGCGGCCGGCTGCTGGTGTTCGCGGCCAGCGAGCTGTCTATATTATCCAAGGGCAAAGGGTTGAAACTGATGCAGATCCCCGCCGCCAGGCTCAAGGCTCGTGAAGAATATTGCATCGGCGTTGTTGCGCTATCGCCGAATACCCCGCTGCTGGTGGACACCGGCCAACGCACCCTGACCCTGAAACCCGCCGATCTGGAACATTACAGGGGTGAACGGGGCCGGCGCGGCAATCTGTTGCCACGCGGTTTTCGTAACGTCGCACGTTTGCGAACGCCTTGAAACCGCAATCGCGGGACCTTATCTAATTAATGCTTCTGTTCGCTGTTTCCCCGGGAGGATTCAGAAATGATGCGAATTGTGCTGTTTCTGGCGACGAATATCGCCATCATGGTCGTGCTTGCAGCGGTCATGAAAATATTCGGTCTGGAGAGCGTTCTCGACGAGCAGGGTGTAGGTCTGAATCTGCAGGCATTGTTGATCATTTCAGCTGTGGTTGGCATGACGGGCTCGTTCATTTCGCTGGCGATATCAAAGTTCATGGCCAAAAAGATGACCGGCGCGCGGGTGATTGAAACGCCGCGCAGCGCGGAGGAACAGTGGCTGATCGAAACCGTTCGCCGCCACGCGCAACAGGCGGGTATCGGCATGCCGGAAGTCGCCATCTACGATGCGCCCGACATCAATGCCTTTGCCACCGGCATGATGCGCGACAGTGCACTGGTGGCGGTTAGCAGCGGTTTATTGCGCAGCATGAATCGCGATGAAGCCGAGGCAGTGCTCGGCCATGAAGTCAGCCATATCGCCAACGGCGATATGGTCACGCTGGCCCTGGTCCAGGGTGTGGTGAATACGTTTGTGTTTTTCCTGTCGCGTGTCATTGGGCACCTGGTGGATCGGCTGGTATTCAAGGTGGAACGCGGCCATGGACCGGCGTACTGGATCACGGCCATCGTCGCCCAGATCGTGCTTGGTATCCTCGCCAGCGCGATCGTCATGTGGTTCAGTCGCTATCGTGAATTCCGGGCTGACTCTGGCGGTGCACGCCTGGCCGGGCGTGAGAAAATGATCGCCGCTCTGCAGCGGCTCAAGCAAAGCGTCGAGCAGCCGCACCTGCCCGAACAACTCGAAGCGTTCGGTATTTCCGGCGCCATGGGCCGCGGTATCAAACGCCTGTTCATGAGCCATCCGCCGCTGGACGAGCGCATAGAGGCACTACGGCGCGCACCCTGACTGGTCTATCGCTGAAGTGGATTATAAACTGGTGCTGACTCGCGGCTGTATGCCGGGTATTCTCTGATAATATCAATAGAAAATTCGTTAAACTCGCTATTTTTATTCGCATATCTTATTCAAGGAGATAGCTATGCTTAGCAAAACAATCGGTATTGTAAGCGCGATGCTGCTCGTCGCCGCCGTCTGGGCACAGGCCATTTCTCAGGAACAGCTCACGGGCATGTGGGAATTCATCGCCTGGGCCGAAGCCGATAATCCGCAGGAGCAGAAACCGATTGGTGTCAAAATGGATTTCCGCGCCGACGGCACGGTCATCAGCAAGAAAGCTTCCGGTGATGTAAAAGCCAGCTACACCGTGACCGGGGACACCATCGTTTACTCGGATGCAGATGGCGAACAGGTGTGGAAAGTTCAGTCCTTCAGACCAGGCGAGGCAATGGTGGTCAGTAACCAGGGCGCGTTGATGTATTTCGAGAAGCTCTGAACCCTTCTTTCAAGCACGGCACTGGCCCGTTGAGCGTATGTAAGCGGCCAGATTCCCGCTGGCGGGTGAAAATCGGATCGGCAACAGTACCAGCCGATCAGCCGTTGTTCACTAACTAATTGATTATAAAAAATATACGCGCCAGAGTTGCCATGCGGGTGATGGCTTTACGGTGAACAATCATTGCATCAGCCGGTCATAGTGGTATCACGCAGATTACACACGCTCTCTACATCACCAGCAATTTTTCCCCAGGGTCATTTGCCGGACAAGGATTTCAAATGACGCTCCGACCTAACATGCGGGTGATAGTCTGAAAACCGAAAACCTGAATATAGAGGAGCTATTCACGATGAGACAAACTATATTCTTGCTTGTGACATTATTGTTGTGTACGCCTTTATCGGCAGCCGAGATTAGCCAGAAGCAGCTTGTCGGTGAATGGGAATTCACCCATTGGGTTGAAAAAAACAATAAGAGCCAGAAAAATCGCGTCGGTCTTTTCATGGACTTTCAAGCGGATGGTACCGTGATGATCAAGCATGCGGGTGCCACCGGTTATAAACGCGGAAGCTATGAAGTCGAAGGCGACACCATTATTTACAACGATGATGGGGGTGAACAGGTGTGGAAGGTACAGAGCTTCGAGCCGGACAAGGAGCTTGTAGTCAGTTATGAAGACGCGTTAATCTTTTTAGAGAAGGCTGATACCTGATAACAGCGAGGATCACGTATTTGCCGGACCCATACGATGCTGTTCACCAGAAACCGGTGCAATGTATTTGTGCCGGTTTTTTAATATTGACACTGCTGTGTCTGAGCGGTTGTGGCAGTCTATCTGAGCGTCAGCGCTCAGCACCAATCGTGGATAAACCAGGCGAATCTGAACGACCGCCGTTTTCGCAATTACAGACAGCCCGGATCAAGGCTGCACTCTATGCCCAGCATGACGAATGGGCGGGCACGCCCTACCGGTTGGGTGGGCTGAGCCGCAACGGCATTGATTGCTCGGGTTTCGTGTATACGACATTCCAGCGGCAATTCAACCGTGACCTGCCACGCACGACAGGCTCGCAGGCCCGGCTGGGACAGCCTGTTGCACGTGAACGCATCCGGCCGGGCGATTTATTGTTCTTTCGGACCGGCCGAACGCTGCGGCATGTCGGCATATATGTCGAAGACAATAAATTTCTGCATGCATCCACCAGCGAAGGCGTGATTTTTTCCAGCCTTGATGATCCCTACTGGGCATCCAGTTTCTGGAAGGCACAGCGTCTGACTGATCTCGTCGCCGACCGCTAGCCGCATGCCAGAATCCCTCTCTGGGCTTGTTGGTTCAAGATGAGTTACATCCGAGGAGATGTTCGATGACGATTTTTGAAGCACTGCGCGAGGATCATGAGAAACAGCGTACACTGGCCGATTTGTTGCTAAAAACCCAAGGTGACAGTACCGGTCGTAAAGAGCTGTTCAAGAAAATCAAATCAGAATTGCAGAACCATGCTGCCGCCGAGGAGCGGCATTTTTACATTCCTTTGCTGGAGCACGATCTGACACAGGAAAAGTCACGGCACAGCATTGCCGAGCATCATGAAATTGACGAATTGATTGAGAAGCTGGAAGCAACCGATTTCAGTTCATCCGGCTGGCTGGCCGCTGCAAAAGAGTTACACGAAAAAGTTACCCATCACCTGGATGAAGAGGAAAACGAAGTCTTTCAGATGGCCGGCAAAGTGCTCCTTGAGAGTCAGAAAGTGTCGCTGGCAGATGCATATCGCAGGGATATGCAAACACGCAGCGAGTAACCGCTGCTGCATCACTCATACGGTTATGGATTGTAATATTATTGCCGAATTATTCCGTTGCCTGACCAACGGCGTGTACGTTATTGGTGTGGCGGCAGGGGAACGGCGCAATGCCTTTACAGCTGTCTGGTTGACGCAGGTTTCGTTCAAGCCGCTGCTGATAGCCCTGGCAGTCAATCCCGGTCATGCTTCGTGTGCCCTGCTCAAAGACGGCGGCCTGTTCAGCGTCAATGTACTCAAGAAAGGTCAGCTTGGCCTGGCCAGACATTTCGGTACGCAGTCAGGCGCAAATCAGGACAAGCTGGCAGGCATTAACTGGTTTCCATGCCGAAGCGGGGCGCCGGTCCTGAACGATGCGCTTGCTTACCTTGATTGCGGGCTGCAGGCCAGTTATTCCGCCGGTGATCATGAACTCATACTGGGGGTGGTCAGGAATGGCGATATTTTCGACCCGAACGCTTTACCGTTAACCTATACCGAGACCGGTGATATGGATGGCAGCCGCGATTTTTACCTCCATGGTTTCTGAATCGGGCCGTTCTGCAAATTGTCGTCAGCGTATTGCCTGAGATATTTTCAGGGCGCCATGAATTGCCCTAGTTGGGCCATTGTTGCCGGCTGTCGTGAAGATAGCTATTTTACCTGGAATTAATATCAATTAATTAACCTAATTAATTGATATTTATATATATAATTGCAACATCTATTTTATGTAGCCGGACGGGCACGGCAAGTGTAAATTGGCTACTATTGTAATACCCGTGACATCAGCGGATACGACAATTCGTTCCTGCGTTGAGATCTGAGGAGTAATACCATGACCAGATTGACGGAGCTCGAAGGTATCGGTGAGGCTTACGCTGCCAAACTCGAAATGGCCGGAATCATATCAACTGACAGCCTGCTGGAGAGAGCCTGCGCAAGGCACGGCCGCAAGGATGTTGCCAAGCTGACCGGTATCAGTGAAAAGCTGATTGGCAGATGGGTAAACCGTGCTGATCTGTTCAGAATCCGGGGCGTGAGTTCTGAGTATGCCGATTTGCTGGAGTTTGCCGGCGTGGATACGGTGCTGGAGCTGGCCCAGCGCTGTCCTGATAATCTGCAGGCCAAGATGGTGGAAATCAATGCGGTGAAGCAGCTGGTACGGCAGGTACCGTCGATCTCGGAAGTTGAGGACTGGGTGATCCAGGCACAAAATCTGCCTCGCCGGATCTCGCATTAAGCCGGATAAAATCCGCTCGAGCAAGCCGGTTAAAGCACCGGCAATTTATATGGCGCTCCGGCCACTTCCCTGACCAGTTTCGGTAGCAGGTAGCCCGGTAGTCTCTGCCTCATGATTTCGTATATTGCGAATGCCCGCTGCTTGTCGACGGCAAAATGACTCGCGCCCGCGACCGGGTCGAGCATGTGCACATAATAGGGTAAGACGTGGTTGTCAAACAGTGTTTCACTGAGTGCGATCAACGCTGCCGCCGTATCATTCACACCCTTGAGCAGGACGCTCTGATTCAACACATGTATCCCTGCATAATGTAGTCGCTGCAATGCGGCAGCTGCCGGGGCGCCGATTTCCTGCGGGTGATTGGTGTGCACGACAATAACCGGCCTCAGGCGCATGGCGTTCAACCATTTCAGTAATCCGTCAGTCACGCGTTCCGGCACTACAACCGGCATGCGGCTGTGTATCCGCAGTCGCTTGAGATGGGGAATTTGCTGCAGATCCTCAGTCAGGCTGGCTAATCGGCTGTCGCTGAGAGACAGTGGATCACCACCGCTGAATATGACCTCTTTGAGGGAAACATCGTTACTAATATAGTCAAGAGTTTTTTGCCAGACACTATGGGCTGGATTTGACTCGGCATAAGGGAAGTGTCGGCGAAAGCAGTAACGGCAGTGTATCGCACAAGCCCCTGTCAGGGTCAGCAACACACGGCCATGATACTTGTGCAAGAGACCGGGTTGTTTCTGAGCCGTCAGGTCGCCAACCGGATCTGTCGCAAATCCGGTAACCTCCCGATCTTCATTTGCCAGTGAGAGAACCTGGCGTAACAGTGGATCGTCCGGATCACCAGGACGAATCTGACGGAGGAAGGCGGGTGGTATACGAAGGCCAAACTGGGCCAGCCCGGCTCGGGACAGCTGTATTTCGTCTGCATCCAGTCGCAGTGTTTTGAGCAAGTCCTCTGCGGACAGGCTTGCATTCTGATATGCCTGCTGCCAGGTGATAGCTGTTGTCGTATCTTTATGCGATGTCGTCATGACAGTTATGTTTGCCTTACCGGATGATACGGCAGAAACACTATAGGAAACATAATTACGCGTCGACGTGTTGTTTCCTGAAACGCCGGCCAGGCGGTGGTCAGTACGGCCTCATTGACGATTCCGCCCATGCCTTCCTTCGGTGGAGTGGGCTGCACGAATGCGGCGGTTCACGGTATCATAGAATATTTGTGGAAAGGTCCGGTCGTGTCCGCACTGTCCGGGGCCCAAGAAATCCAACTGTAAACCGAGTCGATCAATATCACCATGGCAATCTATAGTACGAATGAATTCAAGAGCGGGCTGAAAGTCATGCTCGATGGTGAACCCTGTACCATCGTCGAAAACGAGTTCGTCAAGCCGGGCAAGGGTCAGGCATTCAACAGAGTCAAACTGCGCAACCTCAAGACCGGTCGTATACTGGAAAAAACCTTCAAGTCCGGCGATACGCTCGAAGGCGCGGATGTGGTCGATCTGGAAATGCAATATCTCTACAGTGACGGCGAGATGTGGCATTTTATGGACCCGAGCACCTTTGAACAGCACGCCGCGGATGCCAAGGCGATGGTGGATGCTGCACAGTGGCTGAAGGGTGAGGAGACTTGTGTGGTCACGCTTTACAATGGCACACCGCTCAGTGTGATGCCGCCGAATACCGTGATCCTGCAGATCACCGAAACGGATCCCGGTGTGCGCGGTGACACGGCGACGGGTGGTACCAAGCCGGCTACCCTGGAAACCGGTGCCGTGGTCAAAGTGCCCCTGTTCGTTGAGGAGGGGGAGATCATCAAGGTCGATACCCGCAGCGGTGAGTATCTGAGCCGGGCCAAATAGCCGTCCCTATGAATGGTGCTCCTGATCCGTCTTTCGAATGCCAGCGTGACTGGCGGCCGGTAGCCGGCCGGCCAATGCTCGAGCAGCGGGCGCGACTGCTGACTGAGATCCGTCGTTTCATGGCCAGACGCGGCATACTTGAAGTCGAAACACCGATGCTTTCAGAAGCCGCGGTATCCGATCCGGCTCTCGAATCGCTGGAGGTAAGCGATAAAGGTTGCACGCGCTACCTGCAGACTTCACCGGAATTTGCCATGAAACGTCTGCTGGCCGCCGGCAGCGGGCCAATCTATCAGATTGCCAGGGTATTCCGCGACGGCGAACGCGGACGCTGGCATCATCCGGAATTCACTCTGCTGGAATGGTACCGGCCGGGCCATGATCTCACCGCCATAGCCGATGAGATCGATGCGCTGCTCGGATGCGTGGGATTACCACCGACCGTACGCTTGAGCTACAGTGAATTGTTTCAACGGGCACTGGGCTGCGACCCGCATCGTGCCGATCGCTCGACCTTGCAAAGTCTGGCCGGCGATCACGGCCTGCATGATACGAATCTGTCGCCGTCCGAACTGCTCGACTTCCTGTTCAGCGAAGTACTGATGCCGATGCTGAGGCTGGAGCGCTGCGTGCTGGTGTATGATTTTCCGGCATCACAGGCCGCTCTGGCGCGGCTGCGGCCGTCCTCCGATGGTGACCCGCCAGTGGCCGAACGTTTCGAATTGTTCATCGACGGCGTCGAAACCGGTAACGGTTTCCTTGAATTGACCGACGCCAGGGAACAACGCGGTCGTTTTCTTGCTGATCAGACTGAGCGCCAGCGCCGTGGCAGGCTGTTGCGACCACTCGATGAACGCTTGCTGACCGCACTCGAACACGGCCTGCCGGAATGCAGCGGCATGGCTCTGGGGCTGGACCGGCTGTTGATGTGCCTCACCGGCGCTACGCATATCGATGAAGTGCTCGCGTTTCCGATTGAACGGGCCTGAGGATCCGGCGTGCTGACAGCCGCCGAGTTGCTGGCCGATCGCGGGCAGATCGCACGACAGATTGACGGCTTTCGCGTCCGTGAGGATCAGCAGGCCATGGCAGAAGCGGTCACTGCCGCGCTCGCACAGGGAGAACCCTTAATTTGCGAAGCCGGCACCGGTACCGGCAAGACCTTCGCTTATCTCGTGCCGGCGCTGTTGTCCGATCAGCGCGTAGTTATTTCCACCGGCACCAAACACCTGCAGGATCAACTGTTTCATCGCGACCTGCCGTTGATCCGCCGTGCACTCGGTCTGCCCGTTGATGTCGCGCTGCTCAAAGGCCGGGGCAACTATCTGTGCCGCTACCGGCTCGATCAGGCACGCAGCTCCGGGAGCGGCCCGCAGGGACGTCTGCAGGCACTGTCAGAATGGGCACGCGTGACGACGCACGGCGATCTGGCGGACTATTCCGATCTGGGTGATGAAGACAGCCTGCGCGCCATCATCACGTCCACCACCGACAACTGCCTGGGCCAGGACTGCCCGGATTTCGAACAATGTTTCGTGCTCAAGGCGCGGCGCCGCGCGGCGCAATCAGAGGTCATCATCGTCAATCATCATCTGCTGCTGGCCGACATGACGCTGCGCGAAACCGGCTTTGCCGAGCTGCTGCCGGCGATAGACGCTATTATTTTCGACGAAGCGCATCAACTGCCGGCGCTGGCGGCGGAGTTTTTCAGCGAAGGACTCAACAGCCGCCAGCTGCTCGGGCTGGCGCGCGACTGCAGACAGGCGCTGAATGAAGAGGCGCCGGATACACCAGAGGCCCTGTCCCGGGTGGCGGATCTGGAACGGGCCGTTCAGCATCTGCGGCTGGCTTTCGGCAATCGTGACCTGCGTCAGCCGTGGAAGGCATGGGCACGCGAATCGAAGATCGAAGTGGCGCTGGATGGACTCGATCAGACACTGACGGATCTGGACAGTGTCTTTGCCGATATCGCCGAGCGCGGCCGCCAGCTGACTTACGCCCGGCGTCGCTGTACCCTGCAGATTCAGCGCTTGCAGGCATTCCGCGGGGAGACTTCGGATGACTGGGTGCGCTGGGTGGAAACGCAGGGCCAACACATCCAATTGCACCGCACGCCTATCGATGTCTCCGCTGCCTTCCAGTCACGTCTGCAGGCCTATGGTTGCACTGCCATCTACACTTCGGCGACGCTGGCGGTGGGTACGGATTTCTCTCATTTCGCCGGCCAGCTCGGCCTGGAAGCGGCTGAAAAGCATGCCTGGCCGGGCCCGTTCGATTATCAGCGCCAGGCACTGCTTTATCTGCCAGCGGACCTGCCGGATCCGAACGAGGCGCACTATACGGAGGCGATACTGGAAGCTGTATATCCGATTATCGAAGCCAACTGCGGCGGAGTTTTTCTGTTGTTCACCAGTCGCCGTGCGCTGCAGCAGGCGGGGCGGTTGCTACAGGGGAGGTTGACACGACCACTCCTGGTGCAGGGGGAGGCGCCGCGGACTGAACTATTACGCCGGTTCCGGGAGTTCGGCAACGCCGTTTTACTCGGTACCAGCAGCTTCTGGGAAGGTGTCGATGTGCGCGGTGAAGCGCTGACTTGTGTGGTCATTGATAAGCTGCCGTTTCCACCACCGGACGATCCAGTCTACGCGGCGCGGGCCGCGCGCATGAAAGAGCAGGGTATTGAACCGTTCATGAATTACGCACTACCGCAGGCGATACTGAACCTCAAGCAGGGTATCGGCCGGTTGATCCGCGCTATAGATGACTATGGGGTGCTGGTGCTGTGCGATCCGCGCCTGCAGCATCGCGGTTATGGCAAACGCATTCTCAGAGCCCTGCCACCATTGCCGGTTACTTACGACATGAGTGATGTTGAAACCTTTTTTAAAACGCGCAAGGATCGAACATTAAAATCGGTGGACTAGATTGAAGCGGCAGCATGGATGCTGATCAGAACCCGTTTCAGAGATGTTTATGTCATTTCGACAGAGCGCAGCGAATGGAGAAAACTTTATCCAAATCAATAAGATTTCCCGGCTCTCTGCGTTCGCCTGGAAATGACAGCGTCGGCCTGAAACAATTTGAGACGTATTCTAGTTCTTCAATGCCAGCGTGATGCCGTCCGCCATGGGCAGCATGCTCATGCTCACCCGGTCGTCCTCGTGCAGACTTTTATTGAAGGCGCGGATAGCGCGGGTGTCGTCATCGATGACTTCAGACATGATTGGCTTGCCTTCCCACAGGGTGTTGTCGATTGCCATCAGACCGCCATGACGCAGTAGCCGCAGCACACGCTCGTAGTAGTCGGGATATTCCGCCTTGTCGGCATCGATAAAGGCGAAATCGAAATGGCCGGCTTCGCCCCCGGCCAGCAGCGCATCCAGGGTTTTGATGGCCGGTGCCAGCCGCAGCTCGATACGATCGTCAACACCGGCTTCCTGCCAGTAAAGCCGGGCCATATTGGTATAGTCTTCGTTGACGTCGCAGGTTATCAGACGGCTTTCGGCTGGCAATACCAGCGCCATCCACAGTGCACTGTAGCCGGTGAACGTACCGACCTCGATGATATTATGCGCTTGCATCAACCGTACCAGGAGTTGCATGAACTGGCCCTGCTCGGGCGCGATCTGCATGCGCGCCATTGGCAGGTCCGCGGTTTCCGCGCGCAGGCGTTCGAGTATCGGTGGTTCCCGCAACGACACCGAGAGTAAATAGTCATATAAGTCATCAGTCAGCGTGATAGTCTTCCGTGTCATAAATATTGTGCCTCGTCATTCGTAGCCAGGGACTTGTCTTGTAATGAGTGCAGGGTAGATACTTGAATCACACAAGTCCATTGCCGGAGATCCACGCAGAATCTGATATCAGAATTTTTCGCCAAGAATAATTGTCATCTCGATCAACTGCAGGGAACGGACATTATTTTGATTAGGCCGGGAATTTTCTCGGATGGACCGGTAAGAGCGTCGGAATACTAAATACGAGACGCCAAATGAATATCATCCAGATCACCGACACCCATATCACCGCCGATCCGGCTGAGACTTTCGACGGCGTGGACACCTCCGCCAGTCTGCAACAGGTGCTCTTGGCCATCAACGATCTCGAACGCCAGCCCGATTTGGTCCTGTTGACGGGCGATCTGGTGCATCACCCTGAACCGGCAGCCTACCAGCGTCTGCTCGGTTTACTGAAACTCCTGAAAGGGCCGATCTATGCTATTCCCGGCAATCACGATAATCCGGATCTCATGCGTCAGGAATTAACCGTGCCTGTTTATCATGACAAGTGTATCGAAAGAAACAGCTGGCGCATCCTGCTGCTGAATAGTTGGCTGGCCGATGAACACGCCGGCCATCTGCCCGAGACGGAACTCCGGTGGCTGGAAAATGAGTTGAATCGTGATCCCGAAATATCGACCCTGATCGCGCTGCATCATCCGCCAGTGAGTATCGACAGCCCCTGGATGGATGCGATGGGATTACGCAATGCCAGTGATTTTCTGGCAATCACGGATCAATACTCTAATATCCGGGGCATCATCTGGGGGCATATCCATCAGGTCTTCGAGAGTGAGCGCAAGGGCGTAAAGTTGCTGGCCTGCCCGTCGACCTGTATCCAGTTTAAGCCGCATAGTAAAGCTTATGCCAAGGACATACTGGGACCTGGCTATCGCTGGCTGAAGTTATTGCCGGGAGGCGTTCTCAGGACGGGAGTTGACCGGGCGGGAATGCAATAACCGATATCAGCGCAGAATCAGAGTGGCGTATCATTTGTTTTAGCACGGAGTGATTGGCTGACTGCCAGACGATACAACGGGACGCGCAGTGGAAAACGTATGATCCTTGGCGGAAGTTCAACAATGATCGATACCCGTCGATCGGCAAGACGGCTCGTGTTTCTGCTGCCACCACTTCTGTTGTATTTCGCCGCCGGCCTGCTGTTCGAGCTCAGCGTTGACCCCGAGAAGCCGTTCATCGATCAGGTGATGCTGGTTACAAAAGATGTCGGAGCATGGGAACTCCGCTACAGTCTGGCGGAAGTCAAGGCAAGATTCGTATGGTTCGCGGCGGCATTGCTGAGCATCGTGGTTCCGATCGCAGTGATATGCTTCAGTATCGTGACGATACTCACCCGGATAGCGCGTATAAACATCACGAGGACCGTAATCATCGGCGTGGCACTCTGTACTGCCACTCTGACTCACCTGCTCTACGCCATGCATACCGAGAGTGTGCTGTATGGGGCTGTATTCGGCTTTACCTATCAGGCACTGGTGCATTCAAATCTGTTCGGTGGTGAATTCCTGCAGCATGTTTATATCGTCGTTTTCGTGATCAACGTGCTCGCCGCCGTCGCTCCTGCATTCCTGCTGCTGGCCATTTATACCACGCTGGTCTGGAACGAACGGCCGGGGGAAGATGAACTGGTCGCGTTAACTGTGCGTATGCGCCGGCTGAAGGAGTTAATCAGCGCCGGCTCGGCGTTTCTGGTCGTCGGCATATTTCATATGGGGGTGTGGCTGAAGTGGACGGCCAGCCTGGTGACCGAACCATCCACCCAGGAGGGGATTGCCGGCGTTGCGCTGGCGATATCATCGTATTGGGGAATTGCCTTCAGCCTTGTCCTGATCGCGACCTACGTACCGCCAGCCATGTTTCTGCATCACAGAGCGCGTGCTCTATACATGCAGGGTGTCGACCGCAGCACGCTGAAGGAGACTGAACAGTGGCTCAGTGATCACGGCCTGTCTTTCAAACTTAATAATCAATTGCCTCAATTACTCACTATATTGGCTCCCTTTGTCACTGCGCCGCTCAGCACCACTCTCAATTTCATGTAGAACGTATATGTGTGCTGATTGTGCCAGCTGCGGAATGCAGCTCATATTGTTTGCGTTGAATATATCTGGTACAGGCCGTAAACCATCAAGGCATATTGTTGTCAGTTGCAGGATTTGAACCTGTATTATTCGGCAGTTTGAACGCGGTCGCGTCCCTGACCCGTGGCCTCATACAGGGCGTTATCCGCGCGGTGGATCAGAGAGGCGAGCTCCTCACCGGTTCGATGTTGGGCTACGCCCAAACTGATTGTGATATGAGTATCTTCCCAACCGAACCGGATGGCTGAATTTTTAACTGCCTTGCGTATGATCTCCGCGCGTTCACAGGCATCTTCAAGCGCGCAGTCATTCAGCAGCAGCAGAAACTCTTCGCCACCCCAGCGACACAGGGTGTCCGCTTCGCGGATATGCTGGCGTATGATCTGTGCAAGCTGATAGATGACAGTATCCTCGCCCTGATGGCCATAGGTATCGTTTATCTGCTTGAAGTGATCGATGTCGAGCGTGATGAGCGAAATGGCCTCGCCACGGCGTTTGGCTGTTTTGTCAACATGATTGAAGATCATGTCGATTACCTGGCGGTTGGAAGCACCGGTCAGTTTGTCGGTAGTTGCCATTTCCTCGAGACGACGCTGATAACTGCGCACCGTAAAATGGGCAATCACTAATACCAGCGTTGCGGGATGATCAGCTGGCTGGAAATGGTAGGAATGTCGAAGCTTGGCCACAGAATCAAGCCGGGCGGGGAAGGATTGAAATATATTAAAAGCAGTCGTTCATACCAGCTTCCAGATCCGGGTAGCGTAATTGCACGCCGAGTGACTCCCGCAAACGGGTGTTATCGATGCGCCGCGATTCATTCAGGAAGGAGAGCATGCCGGGCGTCAGTAGCTGTTCCGCCTCGCTACGACTGATCTGTGGCGGACGGGGTAGGCCACAGATATCGGCAACGCGGTTGAAATAGTCGGTCATGCTGGTCGGATGGCCGTCGCCGACATTATAGATACCCGTAGCCTCGGGATGCGTACCAGCCAGCCAGCAGGTCTCGACCAGGTCCGCGATATGTATACGGTTGCTCCAGGGTGCTTCATTTTCTTTCAATACCGGCTCGCCACGCTGAATCCTTTCAATGGGCAGCCGTCCCGGTCCGTAGATGCCGGGCACACGCAGAATCACCAGAGCCGTCTGCTGATGTTCAGACCAGGCTTCGAGTTGCTGTTCGGCGGCAGCGCGGCGCATGGCGTGCTGGCTTGATGGCCGGCGCGGCCAGCTTTCATCGACCCAGGCACCTTCGCAGTCACCGTAAACGCCGCTGGTGCTGATATAGACTAGGCGACCAGGCCTGCCAATACTCTCCAGTAGTGTCAGCAGTGCTTCCGTACGTGGATCGTAGGTTCCGTTGCCACCCGGTGGCGCCAGCATGTAGATAACATCGGGGCGGGCAAAATCAATCTTGTCCGGCGGATTGTCCAGGTCCAGCCGGTGTACCCTGAAACCGGATTCCTGCAGGGAATGACAGGCCACTTCGCTCCGCGTGCAGCAGAGCATGGTGTCGCCTGCTGTTTTGTGGCGTTCCGCCAGACGCCGGCCGGTATCACCACAGCCAACTATTAAAATATCCATAAATTATATAGTTATATATTTTATTTAAAATGAATTCTATGTGTTGACGACTCGGTTGCGCAGGTAGGTTGGACGCAGCTGACTGGGCTCAGTCGCGCGTCCGGCACGAAAATCCTCGACCGCAATGGGCAGGATGGCTGAGGCTCGCGGCCAGACCTCGTGGATGACATTTACAGATAAAGTATTGAGCCGTTCATACAGCGCATGGGCGTAACGATCCCAGCCACTGCCGACGCCGCACCAGTTGCCGGTCGGCGGTACCGGTGTCGATTCCGGCCGGCCGACCCACTCCTCATTCAATAACCGCATGCAGTTTCGATCATCGCGTTCGTAACAGCCCCAGTAGATCTCCTCCATGCGCGCGTCCAGGGCGGCGAGTACATATGTGGCTGTTTGCGCCTGGGTCTGGGCCAGTGCCGCCAGGGTAGAGACAGCCACGATTGGCCGGTCCGCTGCCAGAGCCAGGCCCTGGGCGACACCGGCGGCGATACGCACACCGGTGAATGCACCCGGTCCACAACCGATAGCCAGCGCATCGAGGTGGGTGATCTTCACGCCGGCTGCTGCCAGCAGGGTATCAATCATAGGCAGAATCAGTTCGGTGTGCCGGCGTGGCGCGATCTCGAAGCGTTCGTCGATCGAGCTGTCGATCCATAAAGCGGCTGAACAGGCCTCAGTAGCGGTTTCGATTGCGAGCAGTTTCATGGGCGTTTTACGAAAATGCATTATCGCATACGCCGCTGTCCAATATACTTTAATAACAATTCAACAGGCAGGCGTCATCTCCATCCGTTATAATCGCCGGCCATGTTTCGTGCCTTTGAAGCTTACATCGGTCTGCGCTATCTACGCGCCAAACGCCGCAATCATTTCATCTCTTTCATTTCGCTGACTTCGATCGTGGGTATCGCGCTGGGTGTCACCGTCATGATCACCGTGCTGTCAGTCATGAACGGATTCAAGGAAGAGCTGACCAGCCGCATTCTCGGCATGGCCACGCATGCCACCGTCGTGGCGCGCGGTGGTTCGTTGAGTGACTGGCAGTCGGTGCAGGCACGGGTTCAGGACCAGCCGGGGATCGTGGGTGCCGCCCCGTTTATCGACGGTGAGGGCATGCTGATGCACGGCGACAGTGTCAAGGGGGCATTGGTGCGCGGTATTCTGCCGGATCAGGAAAGCGCGGTCTCGGTCGTAGCAGAGCGGATCGTCGAAGGCAGCCTGAATCAGTTGCAGGGCGGGGATTTCGGTATGGTACTGGGTCACGATCTCGCTCTCAGTCTTGGCGTTAAGGTGGGTGACAAGGTGACGCTGGTCGCACCCAAGGCCAATACGACACCGGCGGGTATTCTGCCGCGGTTGAAGCAGTTCACCGTTGTTGCCCTGTTTCAGGTGGGCATGTACGAATTCGACAGCAGTCTGGCACTGATTCATCTGGAAGATGCAGCCAAGCTGTACCGCATCGATGGCGCGTCGGGCCTGCGCCTGAAGACCACGGATATCATGGCGGCTCCGCAGATCAGCCGCGCCGTTACCGAGCAGTTGCCGGGCTCGTACTGGGTCGTGGACTGGACCCAGCGGCATTCGAATTTCTTCAAGGCATTGCAGACGGAAAAGACGGTGATGTTTGTCATTCTGGCGATGATCATCGCGGTCGCCGCGTTCAATATTGTGTCCACCATGGTCATGGTGGTGACCGACAAACAGGCGGACATCGCGGTATTGCGTACACTCGGTGCCTCGCCGCGCAGCATCCTGCACATTTTCATGATCCAGGGCACGGTGATCGGACTGATCGGTATGCTGTCCGGCCTCATCGGCGGAGTCTGGCTGGCTACCAACGTCGAGACCATCGTCCCGGCGATCGAGGAATTTTTCCAGGTCCGCTTTCTGTCACCCGAGGTGTACTACATCAGCGAACTGCCCTCCAAACTGCAATGGGCAGATGTCACCTGGATTTGTTCGGTGGCTTTTGTCATGAATATTCTGGCGACGATCTATCCTGCCCTGCGCGCCGCAAAAACCCAGCCGGTCGAGGCACTGCGCTATGAATAAGTCGCCGATCCTCACGGCCGAACGGCTGACCAAGATTTTTCGTCAGGGTGATACGGATATACAGGTGTTACGCGGGATTGACATGCAGCTCAATTCCGGTGACACGCTGGCGATAGTCGGGGCTTCGGGTTCCGGCAAGAGTACGCTCCTGCATCTGCTAGGCGGCCTGGACACACCCACTTCAGGCGAGGTAACGATTGACGGCCAGCCGATGTCCGGGCTGTCGGAAACCCGCCGTGGTTATCTGCGCAATGCCGCGCTGGGCTTCGTCTATCAGTTTCACCATCTGCTGCCGGAATTCAGCGCCGAGGACAATGTCGCCATGCCGCTGCGCATAGGCGGCGAGAGTGCGGATCAGGCCCGCGCCGAGGCACGCCGGTTACTGGAGCGCGTCGGTCTGGGCCACAGGTTGCAGCATAAACCCGGTGAGATGTCGGGCGGCGAGCGCCAGCGCGCCGCGATTGCCCGGGCGCTGGTGACGCGGCCGAAATGTCTGCTCGCCGACGAACCCACCGGGAATCTCGACGAACATACCTCGGATCGGGTGTTCAACTTGATGCTGGAACTGAATCAGGAGATCGGTACCGGCGTGATCATGGTCACACACAATCTGCATCTGGCCGAACGCATGCAGCGGCGGCTTGAGCTTTCGGATGGTCATCTGCGCGAGCTGGGTTATTCATCATCGGAATGACGGCGCATGAAAGGCCGGTTCATGCGCCGCTGATCGCGCTTGCGCAGTAACAGGATGCGCCAGAGCAAAACAGTACCATAGTAACCCGCCGCGGCAGCGATAATGCCCAGTATCAGGCTACCGGTCATCAGCGGCAGCCAGATGTCATGAATGACCCGGAAAAACCATTCGTAGGACAGATGAAAGCGCTGGTACTGCATGGGAATATCCAGCACCCAGGTGCCAATGCGGTAGGCGCCCAGAAACAGAGGCGCAAACGTAAACGGATTACTGACCCACGTAAAAACGACACTGATCGGAAGATTGACACGGAAATAAATCGCCAGCGCTGCGGCGAGCAGCATCTGGCCGATTAAAGGCAGCATCCCGCAGAATAGACCGATGGCCACACCGCCGGCCACCGCGCGCCGTGTCAGCGCCCAGATGCTGTGGTCGTGCAGCCAGCGGCCGAACATCTGCAGATGACGATGATCACGAAAGATGTGCTGTTCTGGCAGGTAACGCTTAAAGATATTCCGCAGACTCATGAAGCCGATGGTAGCCTCGCCGTTGTCAGGCTGACAAAGGCGCGTATTATAGCTGACACGTCACGGCTGTCATGAGAGAGTGTAAGTCCGGAACATTGATGCCAGGGATGGCGAAAGGAATAATCCGTGCGTGCAGGGACGCTTGCCTTTTTTCTGGGTGTGCTGGCGCTGGTGCAATGCCCGCAATTGCCAGCCGCACCCGTCGAATTGCTGCCGGCCTGCGTGGTGCTGGCAGTTGCTCAGCCACGGCTGCGGGCCATTTTACTGTTCGCTGCGGGATTTCTGTATGCGCTCGCGTATGCACAATCGCTGCTGCTGCTGCATGAGTTTCCCACCGCACTGGAAGGCAAAAGCCTGACGGTCGTCGGAGAAGTCGTATCTTTACCCGAACACCTGCCGAAACGCAGCCGTTTCGATTTCCGTATCGATCAACTGGAATCACCGACGGCGGGTATCAAACTGCCGCAACGGGTGCGGATCAGCTGGTACCAGCCGCAGACTGTGGTCAATGCCGGCGATCGCTGGCGTCTGCGACTGCGGCTCAAGCGGCCGCACGGGTTTTTCAATCGCGGTGGTTTCGACTATGAGGGTTGGCTGTTTCAGCGTGGTATACAGGCGACGGGTTATATCCGCGAGAGCCGCGCCAACCGGCGGCTTGCTGCAGCTGGTGTCGGCTTGCAGCCGCTGCGTGCTGAATTGCGCGACCGCATCCAGACGATACTCGGTAACGGCCGTGCTGCTGCGCTTGTAACCGCTCTGGCCATTGGCGATCGCAGTCGTCTCGACGCGGCTGACTGGCGGGTGCTGCGTGCCAGCGGGACCAGCCATTTACTGGCCATCTCCGGTCTGCACATCGGTCTGATCGCGGCCTTGCTGTTTTTTCCGGCACGTGCGCTGTGGTCATTGTCCACGGCGGCTACCCGGTTCATACCGGCCCAGCGCGCCGCCGTCGTTCTGGCACTGTCGGGGGCCAGCGTGTATGCAATGCTTGCCGGATTCTCGATTCCGACCCGGCGTGCGCTGGTGATGCTTGCGGTCGTTACCATAGCCGTGTTCTGTCGCCGTCGCCTGCGACTGACGGACGGCCTGTTGATTGCTTTGTGGGCGGTCGTCTTGCTGGATCCCTTTGCCGTGCTCGCTGCCGGATTCTGGCTGTCGTTTCTGGCTGTGGCGGTGATTGCCTGGGGCGTTGGTGGCCGGGAGCCGCAGACCGGAATATGGGTACGCTATGGACGGGTACAGTGCCTGATTGCACTGGGGCTGTTGCCGGTGCTGCTGTACTGGTTCCAGGAGTATCCGCTGCTGGGGGCACTCGCGAATCTGGTGGCCGTGCCCTGGGTCAGTCTGGCAGTGGTCCCGCTGGTGCTGTCGGGTATGCTGGTACTGATAGCGTGGCCCGTGGCCGGCGCCTGGCTGTTGTGGCTGGCGGCCCGTGCCCTGGATGGACTCTGGTGGTGGCTGGAACTTCTGGTCAACAGTGATCTGGCCGTACTTGCCCGGCCGCAGCCGATGTTTTTGTTTTTGATGGCGGGGCTTTTTGGTGCCGCGCTGTTACTGCTGCCACGGGCAGTGCCGGCCCGCTGGATCGGCTTGTTGTGGCTGTTGCCGCTGTTCTGGCCGGCTGTTCCACGGCCTGATACCGGCGAATACCGGTTAGCCGTCCTGGATGTCGGCCAGGGGCTGGCTGTGACGGTGGAAACACGCAATCACGTACTGGTCTACGATACCGGCGCCCGTTTCAGCGATCGCTTTGATGCCGGTTCAGCGGTTGTGGTGCCGTATCTGCGTTACCGGGGCCACGCCTCGATTGATACATTAATTGTCAGTCACGGTGATAATGACCACCGGGGTGGCTTGTCCGCGATACTGGCTGCCCTGCCAGTTGATACACTGGTCAGCAGCGTGCCGCGGGAAATGCCGGCCGGCACGCGGGGCTGTAGCCGGGGACAGCACTGGAATTGGGATGGCGTGGTATTTGAAATGCTGCATCCAACCGGGGCCACCGGGACCAGCGCTAATGATCAATCCTGTGTGCTGCGCATCACCGGCAAGGGTGGCACGGCACTGCTGCCGGGCGATATCAGCGGCGGTGTTGAGCAGGCGCTGGTCCGTCACCCTGCTGTCACGCTCCGGGCGGATGTGCTGGTCGCGCCACATCATGGCAGCCGCAGTTCATCAACATTGCGGTTTATTGAAGCAGTCGCGCCGGATTACACTGTATTTTCGACCGGCTATCGCAATCGCTATGATTTCCCGAATAGCGATATAATCGAACGCTATCGACATCATGGCGCGACGCTTTATAACACCGCCACCACCGGTGCTGTGGAATTCCGCTTCCACAACGAGGGTATCCGGGTCGAATCCGTGCGGCGGACCGAGCGCCGTTTCTGGAATCGGTGAGGTAATCGCCGATGTAAAATTCAATAGACAAGCGAGGTGGTAGATACGTGCTGGAATTAATCAAGGCAGGCGGCTGGGTTATGTGGCCGATTCTGCTGTGTTCCGTCATTGCGCTGGCCATTATCGTCGAGCGTTTCTGGTCACTGCAGCGGAAGCGGACTGCCCCCAAGCATCTCGTCAATCAGATCTGGCAGTGGGCGCGCGATGGCCAGCTCGATGCCAAGCGTCTGCAGGATCTGCGCAAGAATTCGCCGCTGGGCCGCATTCTGGCCGCCGGTCTCGCCAACCGCCGGCATGAACGCCAAGTCATGAAAGAAAGCATCGAGGAAGTCGGCCAGCATGTGAGCCATGAACTCGAGCGCTTTCTGAATACACTGGGAACCATCGCTTCCATTTCTCCCTTGCTGGGCCTGCTGGGCACCGTACTTGGAATGATCAAGGTCTTTGCCGTGATCACGACTGAGGGTGTCGGCGACGCGGCGGTACTGGCCGACGGTATTGCCGAGGCCCTGATGACCACGGCCGCAGGCCTCATGGTGGCCATTCCGGCGCTGCTGTTTTACCGCTATTTCCGCGGCCGCGTCGATGAACTGGTGGTAACCATGGAACAGGAATCATTGCGGCTGGTGGAGGCGCTTTGCGGCCAGCGGGAACGCGAAACCCACAATTGAAACGACCATGAATTTCCGTTCCAAGCGTAGAGATGATGTGGATCTCAACATTACGCCGCTTATTGATGTGGTGTTTCTGTTGCTGATCTTCTTCATGGTGACCACAACTTTTGAGCGCGAGTCCGAGATCAACATCACCCTGCCGGAGGCCAGTGAGGAAAACGTCAAGACTGAACCGGATTTCATCGAGGTCAGCATAGACCGGCAGGGAACAGTTTTTGTCAACAGCAAAGCGCTGGTCAACAACCAGGCGACGACCATACGCGCTGCGCTGAGCGAGATCCTGGACGATCATAAAAAACAGAAGCCGCCACTGATCATCAATGCCGATGCCGAGACCAGCCATCAGTCCGTGATCAAAGTCATGGATGCCGCCCGCCAGATCGGACTGCGCCGGATCACATTCGCCACGCGTCTGCTGGAAAACGAATAACCGCGCGCAGCGATTGCTGCTGTCCCACTTTCTCATGAAACTGAATGAACTCTGTCAGCGGGTCTGGTATCAGGATCATTCGCCTGGCTGGCTGCTGCTGCCGCTGTCATGGTTGTATCAGGGATTTATGGCTGTGCGCGATCTGCTTTATCGCTGCGGAGTTCTGCCCGTATATTATGTCGGCGTGCCTGTCATCGTGGTGGGCAACCTGACCATCGGCGGCACAGGCAAGACACCACTGGTATTGTGGCTGGCCGAGTATCTCAAGCAGAACGGCTACCGGCCGGGAATTGTCAGCCGCGGTTACGGGGGGCAGGGCGGCGGTCAGCCGCAGCCGGTCCGCAGTGACAGTGATCCGGCAGAGGTTGGCGATGAACCCCTGCTGCTCCTGCGGCGCAGCAGCTGCCCGGTTGTGATCGGTCACAGGCGGCATCTGGCGGCACGCAGTCTGATTGATCGTTACGGCTGTAATGTCATCATCAGTGACGACGGTCTGCAGCATCTGGCGCTGGGCCGGGATATCGAGATTGTCGTGATTGACGGCCAACGCCGCTTCGGAAACGGTTTCTGTCTGCCCGCGGGTCCATTGCGCGAAGGCAGGGGGCGACTGCGGCGGGTATCTGCCGTTGTGAGCAGTGGTCGGGCAGAACAGGGTGAACATGCCATGACGATCCACGCCGATTATCTGTGTTCATTGAACGGTTCCACGCCGGATATTCAGCTGCAGGACTGGCGTGGCCGCACGGTGCATGCCGTTGCGGGAACGGGCAATCCGGAACGCTTCTTTTCGCTGCTGCGCCGCCACGATCTGAAAGTCATCGGGCATGCCTTTCCGGATCATCACCATTACCGCAACGAGGAAATGCAGTTTGAGGGTGAACATCCGCTGGTGATGACGGAAAAGGACGCGGTAAAATGCGAACGCCTGAAGCTGCGTAATGCTTGGTATGTGCCGATAAGCATCAGTTTGCCCAGCACCTTTGAATACCAGCTTAATTATTTACTGCAAGAACTTGCCGATGGATAAAAAACTGCTCGAAATTCTGGTCTGTCCAGTGACCAAGGGACCTTTGATCTATGACAGGGAAAAACAGGAAATGATTTCCTGTTCAGCCCGTCTGGCCTATCCGATACGAGATGATATTCCGGTCATGCTGGAAGAAGAAGCGCGTACTCTGACCGAGGCCGAGGTCGAAACCTGGCGTAAACAGCAGTCCACCTGATCGTTGACCTATCCGCCACCGGTCCATGTCATATCGAATCATTATACCGGCACGTTACGGTTCAACACGGTTGCCGGGTAAACCCCTGCTGGATATCGGTGGCAAGCCGTTATTGCAGCATGTATTTGAAAGTGCCTGCGCCAGTACCGCCGAATCAGTAATCATTGCCACCGATGACATGCGGATCGAATCAGCCGCCGAGGCGTTTGGTGCCAGAGTATGCATGACCGCTGTCACTCATCAGTCCGGCAGTGAACGACTGGCGGAGGTGGTTGACCGGTTGCAGGAACCGGACGACAGCATCATCGTCAATCTGCAGGGCGATGAATTCGGAATGCCGGTAAAATTGCTGGATCAGGTGGCCACGCTGCTGACCAATGCACCAGCGGCCGCGATGGCAACCCTGTGCGAACCGATCCGGCATGTCGTGGACTGGCGTAATCCGAATGTCGTCAAGGTAGTGTGTGATCAGAACGGCCGGGCTCTGTATTTCAGCCGGGCGCCCATCCCGTGGCAGGAACGACCGACGGCGAACAACGTCCGCGCCCTGCGGCATATTGGCCTGTATGCCTATCGGGCCGGTTACCTGCGTGACTATGTCCGCCTCAGTCCCAGCCGGCTTGAGCTGTGCGAACGCCTTGAACAGCTACGCGCCCTGTATCACGGCGCCGATATCCGTGTGGCGATGGCCAGTGAAGCTCCGGGTGTGGGCATTGATACACCGGCAGATCTGGAAATGGCGCGCACGGAATATGCAAATCGTGAAGTGCGAATTGCAGAGAGAGGGGACGAAAATTCCCTGTAAGAGCGGACTCTATCCGCGATAAAATCAGCAGGGTCAGTCGACGGCGTGGCCGGCTGCCGCAAAAGAAGGTGGATCTCCAAATCTGCGGCTATTTTCCTTTCAATTACCATGCTGCACGTTCTGTTTGTCTGTACCGGTAATATCTGCCGATCACCGATGGCACAGGGATTGCTCGAGCATTATCTGCAAACCAGCGGTCTTGACGGGCAGGTCGCAGTCGATTCCGCCGCCACGCATGCCTTTCAAACAGGTATGCCGCCCGATGTTGTTGCACAGAAGGTGATCGGTTGCCGCGATATTGCGATAGGTCATTTGCGGGCGCGCCGGATCGGACATGCCGACTTCTTTCAGGCCGACTATATCGCAGTGATGGATAGCCACAATTTCCGGGCGTTACATGCCATGGCGCCGGCCAGCCAGGCGCATAAAATCCGGCTGTTGCTCGATTTCGCCGGCAAAACGGGTGACGAGATCGTCGATCCCTACGGAGGTGTGTCGGCTGGCTACGAGGCCGTGTTTGAACAGATTGAACAGGGTGTGCTTGGATTGCTGCGTGAGCTGCACGATCGCGTGGCGGCGATCAGCGTTGACGATAGGTGATGCGGCCCTTTGTCAGATCGTAAGGTGTGAGTTCCACAGTGACCCGATCGCCGGTCAGGATGCGGATGTAGTGCTTGCGCATTTTGCCTGAGATATGAGCGGTGATAATGTGGCCATTGTCAAGTTCGACACGGAACATGGTATTCGGAAGGGTATCAACGATAGTACCTTCCATTTCAATAACGTCTTCTTTCGCCATATTGAGACTGGTTTCAGTATTCCGGGTCAGAGTGAGATGCGCATTCTGCCCCAGAACCGCGAGGGAAGCAAAGGAACCTCTGCAAAATGCGAGGGTTTCTGCGGCACAGGGAGGTGCCGCCATGTTCCAACCGCTCAAGCGTTTGAAACATGGAGACATTTAAAAATCGCATTTTTGGATATCGTCTCCGAAAAGTCCCGGCTGGCCTTATTCAGAGTTACCAAAAAATTGCGACGGAGTCAGGCTGGATCGCGCCGCCATTCGCCGTGCGACAGATATTCCAGTGGTCGATACTCAGCCTTGTAGGCCATCTTGCGGCAATTCGCGATCCAGTAGCCGAGATAAAGCCATTTACGCAGAGTCTTTCGGGCCAGTTCAATCTGATAAAGTATCGCCTGACGCCCGAGGCTGCGCTGAGCCGAATCGGGTTCGAAGAACGTGTAGACCGCAGATAGCGCATCGGGTAATCGATCCGCGACGGCTACCGCCAGCAATTGTCGGCTGGTGTTCCGGAATTCGATAAACACCGTGTCCGACCAGCTCGCGGTCAGAAAATTCATGTAACTGTTGGCTGAGGGATCATCCATGCCGCCACCGGCATGACGCGTGGCGATGTAGCGGCAGTAGAGTTCAAAGTGCTCGACTTCAAACTGCGGCGGCTTGATGATGGTTTCCAGATCCCGGTTCTGCTGCCAGGTACGGCGCTGTTGCCGGCGCGGCTGAAATTCATTGACCGGAATACGTATAGGAATGCAGGCACTGCAACCGGGGCAGTGAGGCTGGTAGAGATGTTCGCCGCTGCGGCGGAATCCGCGTTGCGACAGTGACGCATACAGGCTGTTGGTTTTCGGATAGCGCGGATCCGCGAACAGCGTGACCGACTGGCGGTCACCCAGGTAACTGCACTCATGGGGCGGGGTAACGTAGAATCCCAACTGTGTCATATATCCAGATCCAGACGGCGCCAGTTAATTGGCGTCGCCGTTTCGCAGTATTCGTTCAGCAGCCGGATAAAATCGCGGCGCCGGATCCGTTCTGCGCCAAGGCTGCGCAGATGGGCGGAGTCGACCTGGCAGTCGATGAGACCGAAATCGTAAATCCGCAGGCGTTCCGACAACCAGACCAGGGCGACTTTCGAGGCATCGGCCACGCGGCTGAACATGGACTCGCCGAAAAAAACCCGGCCGATGGCAAGCCCATACAGTCCACCCACGAGTTTGCCGTCCTGCCAGCATTCCACTGAATGACCATAGCCCATGTCATGCAGACGCTGATAGGTTGCGCTGATCTCACGGGTGATCCACGTGTCCCGCATCCCGCGCCGGGGGGCGGCACAGGCACTGATTACGTCACCGAACGAGCGGTCGCAACTGATACGCAGTCCTTTGTTACGTATGGACTTACGCAGACTGCGGCGGATCTTTACACGGTCGGGATAGATGACGCAGCGTGGATCGGGAGACCACCAGAGAATTGGCTGACCCTCGCTGAACCAGGGAAAGATCCCGCGTCGGTAGGCATTGAGAATGCGCAGCGGATTGAGGTCGCCACCGATGGCGAGGAGTCCATCCGGATCGGTCAGGGCTTTTTCCACCGGAGGAAAATCGGACGCGATGCGATTATCCGCGACCCAGTAAATCTGGTGATCTGTAGTTTTGGTGGTCATGATTGCCGATCGCCGTGCTTATAGGCGCTGTGTCCAGTGAGCGTATGTATGTATTGGTCCACCATAACCCGCTCGCGTTCAAGATAATCAGCAACCGCCCTGCGAAACTGGTTGTCGGCGATCCAGTGATACGAGTGCGTGGGGACAGGCACGAAACCGCGCTGGATCTTGTGCTCGCCCTGTGCGCCGGCATCCAGATGCGCAAGGCCCGCCTTAATACAGAATTCAATCGTCTGATAGTAGCATAACTCGAAATGCAGATTACGGTAGTCCCGGTGGCAGCCCCAGTGCCTGCCGTAAAGGCTGTTCTGGCCGATCATTGCGAAGGCTCCGGCGACATAACGTTGGCCATCACGCGCCATGATGAGCAGTGGTGTGTCCGGCATATCTGCCGACAGATGTCTGAAAAAATCCAGGGTCAAACGCGGCCGACCCCACTTGCGTTCGAATGTCGAACAGTAGAATGCATGGAAGATTTCCCAGTGACAGTCACGGATGTCAGTGCCAGTCAGCAGATCGATAACCAGGCCACTTTCCGCCACCGTACGCCGTTCACGCCGTATCTCCTTGCGCCGTTTGCTGTTCAGCGTGGCAAGAAAATCATCAAATTGTCGATATTCATCGTTGTACCAGTGATACTGGCAATCCCGACGCCGCAGCAGGCCGGCGCCATCCAGGGCAGCGCCGTCAGCGGCGGCCGGGAACAGAAAGTGAACCGAGGACAGACCCTCGCGCCGGCCCAGTCCGATGGCGCCTTCGATGAGTGCCTGACGAATGCTGGCCGCTTCGGTCGTCTCGGGATGGATCAGCAAACGCGGCCCGGTTACCGGTGTAAAGGGAATGGCACTGACCAGTTTCGGATAGTACGCGCCGCCGCTGCGTTCATAAGCGTCGGCCCAGGCCCAGTCGAAAACGAACTCGCCAAAGGAATTGCTCTTGCGGTAGAGCGGCAGCGCGCCAACAAGCTGCCGGTCCAGAAAAGCCAGCAGGTGGATCGGCGTCCAGCCGTGGCCGATCAGGCAGCCGTGCTGTTCAAGTCCCGCCAGAAACGCATGGCGCAGAAACGGATCGCCGCCAGCGGCCAGAGCATTCCAGTCCTGTGCGGCGACGCTGTGCAAACCGGGAATCGTCTCGACTCGTATCCGGACGCGGGTGGTTTCAGGCAATGACATCGTTATGGCAGTTTGCCATGACTTTCAGGTACGGGCCCACATGATCGTTGAATTGGGTAACGAGTGCTCGTAGGCCGGGATCGAACTGACATATCATGGTGGAATAATCGGAATCTGGACATGAAACGCAGGACTTTTCTGCAGACCCTGGCTGGTGTGGCCGTTGTGGCGGGTTCGGCGCCGATGCCGGGCGCCGCCGGATCGCGCACGGGCCTCGTCTACAGCGAGCACTACCTCGATCATGTGTTGCAACCATCCCATCCCGAATCGCCCCGGCGATTGACCACCCTGATGCAGCGACTGCGCGATACGCAGTTGCTCGAGCGCGTGCAGCAGCTCCGGCCTTATCCGGACCCCGGTGAGGCACTGTATCAGATCCACAGCCGCGAGCATGTCCGCGCGGTTGCCCGGCGCTACCCGGTCAGCCACGAGGTCGCTTTATGCGCGGCGGGTGGCATGGCGGCGGCGGCGGACGCCGTCATGGACGACCGGGTCCGCAACGCCTTCTGTGCCAGCCGCCCGCCCGGTCATCACGCCCTCAATACCGGCCGTGAGGAAGGCTTCTGCTTTTACAATTCGATCGCCATCGTTGCCCGTCATCTGCAGGTCGAATACGGGCTGCGCCGTATCCTGATCGTTGACTGGGACTATCATCATGGCAATGGCACTGAAGCGGCATTTTACGAGGATCCAAGCGTGCTGTTTTTTTCAACACATGATGTAGACGCCTATCCGCGTACGGGACTGGCGTCACGCACCGGCAGCGGGGCTGGGAAAGGCTACAATATCAACGTGCCCCTGCCCTGTGGCGCTGATGACAGCGATATCATCTCTGCATTCGAGACAGAACTGGTGCCGGCAGTCGAGTCTTTCCGGCCAGAATTCATTCTTGTCTCGGCCGGCTTCGACAGCCGTGAATCCGACCTGCTCGGTTGTTTCAGTGTCACTGACGCGGGTTTTTGTACGTTGACGGAATTGATGCTGCAGCTGGCAGATGAATATTGCGACGGCCGGCTCGTTTCAATACTGGAAGGGGGTTATAACCTGAAGGGGAATGCGGCTGCGGCTGCGGCTCATCTCGATACGCTGCTGGCGGGTTAAGCTCAGGTCTTGCTGCTGTCGCCGCGGGTATAGACCGGAAACGGTGTGATATTACCGCTCGCTGCTGATTCGGTCACCTTGCAACTGCCGCGTTTGCTGACTTCGTCAATCCGGATGACTGCGTGCATGGGGATATAGGTGCGCACGACGTTCTCAAACTCCGACTTCAGATTCTCCTCGGACGGATCCACTACGACGGAAGTTTTCTCACCGAACAGCAGTTCCTCGATTTCAACGAAGCCGAACATTTCACCGTGGCTCACCCGGCGGGCATAGACTTCATAAACCTTGCCCTGATTATGGAAGATGATTTTGTAGGTGCGCTGTTTGCTCATAACCGAAAAGTTGAATAGTGAAATTTCATACTAACATAAACTTGTCCAGTATGGCTTATCTGGCCAGGATTGCGACAGCGGACACTGAAGACTCACATAAGTAACACTAGCCACCTGTCCATGAATAGGTTAGAGGCCCCGACGGACCCAGAGGAATGCCCAGAAGCAACCAGGCCGCCAACAGTACGATCCAGATCGCCAGAAAAGCCAGCGAGTAGGGGAACATGAGCGCGAGCACCGTGCCGAAGCCGGCCTGGCGAGCGTAGCGCTGTACCAGAGCGATGATAATAATCATGTAGGGATTCAGTGGCGTAATAATGTTGCTTACTGAATCGCCGATGCGATAGGCAACCTGTGTCAGCTCCGGGCTGACGCCAACCTGCATGAACATGGGTACGAAGACAGGGGCAAAAAAGGCGTATTTCGCTGACGCCGAGCCGATCAGCAAATTCATCACGCCGGTCAGCAGGATGAAACCGATCATCAGCAGAGGCAACGGTATTGCCAGTTCGGCCAGCAGACCACCGCCGGCCACAGCCAGCATTTTACCGAGTCCGGAGTAACGGAAAGTCTCGACAAACTGAGCGGCAAAAAACGCCAGCACGATATAGGAACCAAGACCGGCGATTGTATCGTAAAGCATCCTGGCGGCGTCCCGGTCCGAACGTATCGAACCGCTGCTGATACCGAATACCAGACCGGGGATAAAAAAACACAGAAACAGCAACGGCACAGTGGCCTCCACCCAGCGCGGGAAATGCTCGCCTTGGCCGTACAGCGGAGCACCGGGAACCAGTATGGCCAACAGTATCAACAGGAGCAGAATCGCGAATGCTGCGCCCGCACGTCGCAGAGCGCGCCACTCAATAGCTGAATCCATAGCTGCAAAGTCCGTGGCGACGTTGTCCGTGTCCGCGGCTTCGCCCGGCTCCTGGCTTTCAAGGCGCGGTTCGACAAACCAGGCCGTCACCGCCCAGCCAACGCCGGTCAGCACAATTGTGGAAACGATCATGAACCACCAGTTGGCGGTGACAGCGACGCGGTAGTCGGGCGCAACCAGGCTGGCGCCCGACTGGCTGAAGCCCGCCAGCAGCGGGTCGAGGGCGGTGATGAACAGATTGGCGCTGAACCCCGCCGATACGCCTGCAAAGGCGGCGGCAATACCGGCCAGTGCCGGACGGCCGGCGGCCAGATACAGGGCCGCGGCGATGGGTGGCAGGACGACGTAGCCGGCATCGAGCGCCATCGAAGACTGCACACCGAGAAAGATCATCACCGGTGTAAGCAGTCTGGCCGGAGTTTTATGTGCGAGCTGGCGAAACAGGCTCGGTAAAAGGCCACTGCGTTCCGCCAGACCGATACCAAGCATACCGACCAGGACAATGGCAAGCGGCGGGAAGCGGATGAAATTTTCCACCAGATGACTGATCAACCACCACAGGCCATCACTGCTGAGGAGATTATTGGCCCGCAGATCTGCATTACCCACCGGTGATTGCAGTGACCAGTCAAACAGCGCGGCCAGGCTGGAACACAGCATGACTACAACAGTACCGATCAAAAACAGTGTCGCCGGTTGCGGGAGCCTGTTGCCCAGGTGTTCGATGCGATCAAGAAAGGTCATGGCTGTATTTTTCAAAAGATTATCGCGAATGAACGCGAATGGAACGCAAATAAATACAAAAATCCATTTATGGTCGCTTCGCGGCTTCCAGAACGGCGATTATAGGGGTTATTTCATCAGCTAGTGGCTGATTGATAATGAAAACGGGTGTTTCATTTGACCATCAATTTTTATTTGTTAAATGGTGCCTTTATCAATTTGCGTGTGTTCGCGTTTATTTGCAGACTCTTATATTTCAATGATTTTGTGAGGATCATAACCCTCGATCTGCTGATAGCCGTGATAGCCGCGGGGATTGCACAATACACGCACATCCCCGATGCGATAGTCTGAAACGCAGTGAACATGCCCGTGAAACCAGGCATCGATCGGATATTTTCTGATCAAGTCCGATAACTCGCTGCAATATGCGTAGCGGCGTACATCTTTCTTGTAATCTTCACCGCTGTACCAGCTTTTCATACTCGGCGCATGATGAGTCACTACAATGGTCTTGCCCTTGAACGGATCCGCCAGTTCGGATTCCAGCCATGCCAGGCTGTCACGATGGCGTTGCAGCAGTAACCCGGCCGTCAGTGGCAAGCCATCCATCTGAATGTACTGATAGTCGTTCATGCAGTGTTCGACTTCCTCCATGATGTTTTCACTGGCCGTATTGAAATCCGTCCACAGGGTGGTGCCCAGAAAACGGACATCCCCCAGATCGGCACGCACGTTATCCAGAAAGTCCACCTTGGCGCGGGCGCATTCCTGTTCAAGATGTTTGCGTGTCCCGTGCAGATCGCCGGTGTAATATTCATGATTGCCGGCTACATAGATCACGGGACAGGGCGCCTGTGCCAGCCAGTCCACCGCCTCGGTGCCGACGCCAATGTCACCGGCGGCGATAAGGATGTCGGCATCTGTGACAGGAAAGTCGCAGTTGCCGAACTCCAGATGAATGTCGGAGAAATACTGTATGCGCATTATTCAAGTACCCGGTCGATAAACCGGTCCAGAGTCTGGAGGTAATCATTGCCCGTCTGCAGAAAAGCTTCATCATGGCTGCCGGTGATTTCCTGCAGTTCGCGCGGTCCACCGGCGGCTTCATACAATGCCTTCGCATGCGAAAAGGGTACCAGTTCATCGTCACGGCTATGAACAATAAGAACAGGTGATTTGATAGCGCCGATGAAATCCAGGGTCGGGTAATGGATGCGGGTGAGCAACCTGACCGGCACCAGGGGATAATAGTTTTCAGCGAGTGCCTCGATCGAAGTAAAAGTCGATTCGAGAATGACCCCCGCGGCTGTGACCTGTCCGGCAAGCCGGGCGGCAATGGCACCGCCCAGGGAGCGTCCGAAAATAATGCTCCGATCCGGAGCATATCCCAGCTTGTCTGTCAGATACTGCCAGGCGGTTTCGGCATCGATATAGGTACCCTGTTCTGTAGGTGTACCTTCACTGTTGCCGTAGCCCCGGTAGTCGATAATCAGTACTGACAAGCCGAGCCGGTTCAGCATCTCCAGTATGATCAGGCGATGGGAAATATTGCCGGCATTGCCATGTAAAAACAGAACGGCACCGCGGGCCTGTTCAGCCGGCACATACCAGCCACTTATCTGCAGGCCGTCAGATGTAGTGAGTTCAACGGGTTCATAGTCAAGGCCGACGGTCTCGGGGATAACAGTCAGTCCCGGCGAAGGGAAATAGATCAACCGCTCCTGAAAAATATACAGGAGGGCGCACACTCCCAGCCAGAATCCCGCGATGATAACCGCGAGCATGATAACTATCCTGCTAAGTAAGCTGACAGGCATGCGTTCTGGTGGTCCTTATATTCAATCGTTAATCTGCAGCACGATCTTGCCCGTAGTGGAACCGTTTTCGATCATTTGATGGGCCCGGACTGCTTCACAAAGCGGTAAAACGTTGCCGACATGGATACGGAGGCTGCCGGCATCGAACAGTCCGGCGCAGGTTTCAAGAATGGTGGACTGGTGTTGTCGTGCCAGGGACAGATCAAACAGCATGGGTGTCAGCATGACTTCGAGACTGATGCGCAGATTGCGCTGGCGGGCGACCGACCAATCCGTATTCTGCTCAGGCAATAACAACGTGACAACATCGCCATAGAACTTTACGGCCGGAAAGGTCTGCTGCAGCAGGTTACCGCCGACATTGTCCATGGCCACCGCAACCCCATGGCCACCGGTCCAGCCGTCAACTGCAGCGACAAAATCCTCGTCGCGATACAGAATGGGCCGCTCGGCACCAAGATCCGTAACAAAAGCCGCCTTGTCGTTGCCACCCACCGTTGTCGCCACACGTGCACCCGCCTCACGTGCCAGCTGTATGGCGACATGGCCCACACCCCCGGCACCGGCATGTATTAAAATCTGCTGCCCGGCTTCAATCCGTGCGCGATCATGCAGAGCTTCCCAGGCGGTAATCAGTACCAGCGGTGCAGCCGCGGCCTGGTTGAAATCCAGACTGACCGGTTTGGCTGCCAGCCAGCTTTCCGGAACGACGCTGTACTCGGCGTAATTTCCGGCGCGGTCACCCAGCCCGCCGTAACAGAAATACACTGCATCACCGGGCTTGAAACGACTGACCGCGGTGCCTACCTCATCGACAATGCCGGCACCGTCACAGCCGAGCACAGCCGGTAGCCGGTCGGGGAAAAAGGTGCCGTTGCGGCGCAGTTTTGTATCGATGGGATTAACACCGGCTGCTTTGAGCCGGACCCGGACCTGATCGGGACCGGTAATTGTGGGTAGCGGCAGCTCCGCCAGCTGCAGTATATCTGCTGGACCGCATTCCGGCATGACAATGGCTTGCATGCTTGCCATAGCGTTTATTTTTAAGATTCAATAAGTTGAGACGAGCTATCGTAGGCTAAGCCGGTGGGCTTGGCAAAGTACGCATCACCACAGGCGGCCGCGCCAAATGCCAGGCTAGCCTGTACAATATGCCGCGCCAGCGGCGGCGGTCTGGCATTGACAATCATTACTGGTAAGATATCGCTTAATAAACATATTACTAGAAGTTTTTTTACGTAAACTGGTTTAAATATGGTGGCACAGGCTTCGCGTAAGCAGAAAAACAGCAACGGTCAGTCCCGTCCCTCGCCTGCGGTGAGTGCGGGCAGTGGCCGTCTGGTCAGGATTCTGCGTGAAGTCGGCCTGATCGCGCTGGCCGCCGTATCACTGTTTCTGCTGCTCGCGTTGCTCAGTTTCGATCCGAATGATCCGGGCTGGTCGCATGCCACCCGGGTTGAATCCATCCAGAACAGTGCAGGTGTCCTGGGCGCCTGGATCGCGGACGTACTGTTATATGTCTGTGGCTATATCGGCTATCTGTTCCCCTTCGCGCTGGCTTATAGCGGCTGGCGGCTGTATCAAAGCAACCGGCGCGGTGAGTGGCCGGAACCTTTGCATGTTGCTATCGCCAGCCTCGGTTTTCTGCTGACGCTGTCTGGCGGTGGCGGCCTGGCCGAGAATCATTTCAGCGCAGGTGCCGGTATTCCGGCCGAGACGGCCGGCGCCGGCGGCATTATCGGAGATGCCATCGGCGGCGGGTTGCTGCTGATCATGGGGCCGACGGGCAGCGCCCTGATCCTGCTGGCGATGCTCCTGACCGGTATCACGCTGTATACCGGCCTGTCCTGGCTGAGAGTGATGGATGCGACCGGCCGCTGGGCATTATGGTCGGTGGAATGGATCCGCGACAAGCGCCTGGAATACAAGGACCGGGCCGAAGGTGCCAAGGCGCGGCAGGAACGCGAGACCGTTATGCGTGAAGCCAGGGAAAAGCGTGAGAAGCGCTCTCCACCGCGCATCGAACCGATCATTTCCTCTCTGGAAACGGGAACCCGCAGTGAGCGCGAAAAACAGGAGTTTCTGTTCGAACCACCACCGGAAACCACGTTGCCGCCGCTAAATCTTTTGGATCCGGCCCAGCCGAGCAAGGGACATTATTCCAGCGAAGCGCTTGAGGCGATGTCGCGGCAGGTTGAAATCAAGCTGCGCGATTTCGGAGTGGAAGTCGAGGTGGTGGCCGTGCATCCGGGCCCTGTGATTACGCGCTTTGAACTGGAACCGGCGCCGGGTGTGAAGGGCAGCCAGATCAGCAATCTGTCAAAGGATATCGCGCGATCGCTGTCCGTGGTCAGTGTCCGCGTGGTCGATGTGATTCCTGGCAAGTCGGTGATCGGACTCGAAATTCCGAATGAAACCCGTGAACTGGTCTCCCTGAGCGAGATCCTGAACAGCAAGGAATACGAAAACGCCAACTCGCCCATCGTTCTGGCGCTGGGAAAGGACATCGGCGGCCAGCCGATCGTGGCCGAACTCAACAAGATGCCACATCTGCTGGTAGCCGGCACGACCGGATCCGGCAAATCCGTGGCACTGAACGCCATGATCCTGAGCGTTCTGTATAAAGCCGTCCCGCGCGATGTCCGTCTTATCATGATCGATCCCAAGATGCTGGAGCTGTCGGTCTACGAGGGTATTCCGCATCTGCTGGCGCCGGTGGTGACCGACATGAAGGAGGCGGCCAATGCTTTACGCTGGTGCGTGGCCGAGATGGAACGGCGTTACAAGCTTATGGCGACACTGGGCGTGCGCAATATCGGCGGCTACAACCGCAAGGTCAAAGAGGCCGCCGAGCGCGGCCAGCCACTGAGTGATCCTTTCTACCAGCCGGTAGATGAGGACGACGGTGATGTGCCCGAACTCCAGGAACTGCCGTTCATCGTGGTCATAGTCGACGAACTGGCCGATATGATGATGACCGTCGGCAAGAAGGTCGAGGAGCTGATCGCACGGCTGGCACAGAAGGCACGTGCGGCCGGCATCCATCTGATTCTTGCAACGCAGCGGCCGTCGGTGGATGTTATTACTGGTCTCATCAAAGCGAATATTCCCTGCCGGATAGCCTTCCAGGTCTCGTCCAAGGTGGATTCGCGTACCATTCTCGATCAGATGGGCGCGGAAACACTGCTTGGTCACGGCGATATGCTGTTCATGCAGACCGGGAGTCCGGTGCCTGTCCGGGTGCACGGCGCCTTCGTGGCCGATCACGAAGTCCACAAAGTGGTCGAGAATCTGAGAAAACGCGGTTCTCCGGAATATCGCGAAGATGTGCTCCGCGGTCCGGAAAACGGCGGTGCGGAACCGATCATGGGCATCGAAACTGTCGACGGCGGCGAACAGGATCCGCTCTATGACGAGGCCGTGCGCATTGTCACTGAAACGCGGCGAGCCTCGATTTCCTCAGTCCAGCGGCGGCTGCGTATCGGCTACAACCGGGCTGCACGTATCGTTGAGGATATGGAACGTGCTGGTGTGGTCAGTACGCAGGAGGCAAACGGCAACCGTGAGGTACTGGCACCTCCGCCGCCTGAAGAGTGATTTAACTGTGCACCGTGAGCATCCGATCGATACAGCAGTCTAAGCTTGCGGAACCTGATGCACGAGGCATATGGAATATGTTGCGAAACAGAGTAATGCGGCTGTGTTCAATATTTTTACTCCTGGCCTTCGGTATAGCTGCAAATGCCGCCGGACAGGGAGAAGAACAGCTGCGGGCTTTTCTGGATGATCTGGATACTTTTCAGGCGGATTTCAGACAACAGTTGTTCAGCGAATCGGAAGAACTGCTGGAGACGGCGTCGGGCCGGTTCTATCTGCAACGGCCCGGCCGCTTCAGCTGGGAGTACCGGGAACCCTACGAGCAGAAAATCATTACCAACGGCGAGACGCTGTGGATTTATGACGCCGATCTGGAACAGGTAACGATTCGCAACGTCGAATCCGGGCTGCAGAGCACGCCGGCAGCCATACTCGGCGGTACCGCCAATCTGGACGAACTCTACGAGATCGTCGAAATGGGTGAACTGGAAGGGTATGACTGGGTACGATTGAAATCCACGGATCCGGAGAGCCAGTATAATGATGTGCGTCTCGGTTTTGACAGCGGCACACTGGGAATGATGATACTCACGGATAATTTCGGCCAGACTACCCGGATCGATTTCAGCAATATCGAATCCAATGTTGATATTGCAGCGAATACATTCGAATTCACGCCGCCTGCGGATGTTGATGTCCTTGACGATCGCGAGCAGTGAACCCCGCCAGCCAATCATCCAGTCAATTGAATACGCAGGATTACCGGCCGCTGGCGGATCGAATGCGGCCGCGGCGTATTGATGAATTCATCGGTCAGGAGCACATTCTCGGGCCCGATAAGCCGCTGCGCCAGGCAATCGAATCCGGACAACTCCATTCCATGGTGTTCTGGGGGCCACCCGGGACCGGCAAGACCACGCTGGCGCGACTGCTCGCCTCGGCCTGTGATGCCCAGTTTCTTAGCGTTTCGGCAGTACTTGCCGGGGTCAAGGATATTCGCGCGGCCATCGACAGCGCGCGTGACTTCCGCGCTGCCTACGATAAAGATACCGTTTTATTCGTCGATGAAGTCCATCGTTTTAACAAGTCGCAGCAGGATGCCTTTCTGCCGTTTGTCGAGGACGGCACGGTCACGTTCATCGGAGCGACGACCGAGAATCCTTCATTTGAACTGAACAATGCCTTGCTGTCGCGTGTCCGCGTGTATGTTCTGCGTGCCCTGGGCAGCGAAGCCATCGAACGTGTTCTGCAGACAGCGCTTGCGGATGCCGACCGCGGTCTCGGTGCGTACGCGCTTGAGCTTGAGCCGGAGGCGATGCACCAGCTCGCAACTGTCGCCGATGGTGATGCCCGGCGCGCGCTGAATCTGCTGGAGATTGCCGCCGACCTGGCCACTGAAGGTCATATCGATAATGATCTGCTGCAGGAAGTTATGGCCGGTGGCAGCCTGCGCCGTTTCGACAAGGGTGGCGAAGCGTTTTACGATCAGATATCGGCCCTGCATAAATCGGTGCGTGGATCGTCGCCCGATGCCGCACTCTACTGGTTCTGCCGCATGATCGATGGTGGCTGCGATCCGCTCTACGTCGCCCGCCGGGTGGTACGCATGGCGGCAGAAGATATCGGTAATGCCGACCCGCGCGCACTGCAGATTGCGCTCAATGCCTGGGATACCCAGGAGCGACTGGGTTCGCCGGAAGGTGAACTGGCACTGGCACAGGCAGTGGTCTACATGGCCTGCGCGGCCAAGAGCAATGCCGTTTACGCGGCTTATAACAAAGCTATGAAGGATGCCCGGGAGAGTGGTTCACTGGAAGTGCCGCTGCATCTGCGCAATGCGCCGACCAGGCTGATGAAAGAGCTCGAGTACAGCAAAGGCTATCGCTATGCCCACGATGAGCCTGAAGGCTATGCCGCGGGGGAAACCTATTTCCCTGAAGAACTCAAAGGCCGCAACTACTACAGACCGGTTGACCGCGGGCTGGAAATCAAAATTGCCGAAAAGCTGCAGCATCTGCGCGATCTGGATCGCAAGGCCACAAAAAGCTGACGGCCGGTTAGAATAGGGCCTCAAACACAGCATGGGCTGACCTATGAACTCACTGCTTGCCATTGCCTTCGGCGGCGCTGCGGGCGCCTTGTTGCGTTATGGTTCGGTAAACGCACTGCATGGCGTGCTCGGGCGCGGTTTTCCTTACGGTACGCTATTCGTGAATGTCTCGGGTTCATTGCTTATAGGACTGTTGTACGTGATGCTGGTGGAACGGTTTAATCTGGCGATCGAGTGGCGTGCGGGTCTGATGATCGGTTTTCTCGGTGCCTTTACCACATTTTCCAGCTTCTCCATGGAGACCCTGAACCTGCTTGAGCAGGGCGAAATGATGAAGGTGGCTCTCAACATCGTGCTCAGTGTCAGTCTGTGTCTGATTGCCTGCTGGTTGGGGCTGATCCTCGGGAGGCAATTATGAACGGCGATGAGATTGTCATCGTTCGGATTTATCTGCATGAAGGTGAAAAGCGTTTGTCGGAATTAATGGCTTATTTACATGATGACAACAGGGTGCGAGGCGTGACTGTCTTTCGCGGCATTACGGGTTTCGGAAAATCCGGCGAATACCATTCGTCGAGTCTGATCGAAATGTCACTGGATTTACCGATCATTATCGAGTTTTTCGACACATCGGAGCGTATCAACCCCATACTGGAATATTTGAATACTGTCGTAGATCCTGGCCATATAGTCTACTGGCCTGCAAGGACCAATGAAAAATAGGGATTGATGAATGCTGGATCCGAATTTATTACGTAACAAGCCCGACGAAGTGGCAGCCGCTGTCGGCCGGCGGGGTTTCAAGCTGGATATCACACGCCTGCAGCAACTGGAGACCGAACGTAAATCGCTGCAGATTGAAACAGAACAGCTCCAGAACGAACGCAACACGCGTTCCAAAGCAATTGGCCAGGCCAAGGCCAGGGGCGAAGATATCCAGCCGCTACTGGATGAAGTTGCCGACCTTGGAGAGAAACTGAAACAAAGTGAAGCTAAACTCGAGGGCATTCAGGCACGGCTGCGTGAAGTGGCTTTGGGAATTCCCAACATTCCGCATGAATCGGTGCCTGATGGCGCTGATGAGGCACACAATGCCGAAATCCGGCGCTGGGGCGAACCGGGACAATTCAACTTCGAGCCGAAGGATCACGTTTCGCTGGGTGAAGCCAGCGGTCTGATGGACTTTGAAACGGCGAGCAAGATCGCCGCGTCGCGTTTCGTCGTGATGCAGGGGCCGATCGCACGACTCCATCGGGCACTGATCCAGTTCATGCTCGACATCCATACAACGGAGCACGGCTATACCGAGGTTAACGTGCCGTATCTGGTGAATCCTGACAGCCTGTATGGAACTGGCCAGTTGCCGAAGTTTGCCGAAGACCAGTTCCATATCGAACAGCAGGATCTGTATCTGATTCCGACCGCTGAAGTGCCGGTCACCAACATCGCCCGCGATGCCATTCTTGAGGGTGATAAATTACCCGTCAAATACGTTTGCCACAGTCCGTGTTTTCGCAGTGAAGCCGGCTCCTATGGCAAGGATACCCGCGGCATGATCCGTCTGCACCAGTTTGAAAAGGTGGAACTCGTCCAGCTCGTGAAACCGGAAACCTCATGGGAGGCGCTGGAAGAACTGACCGGCCATGCGGAAGTCATTCTGCAGAAACTCGAATTGCCATACCGGATTGTGGCACTGTGTGCCGGCGATCTGGGTTTCTCAGCTGCAAAGACCTATGATTTGGAAGCCTGGCTGCCGGGGCAGGGCAGGTATCGCGAGATTTCTTCATGCAGCAATTTTGAGAATTTTCAGGCGCGGCGCATGCAGGCGCGGTTCAAGTCTGCCGACATGAAAAAGCCAGCCTTGATCCATACGCTGAACGGCTCCGGGCTGGCAATCGGCCGCACCCTGATCGCCATAATGGAGAACTATCAGCAGGCGGACGGCAGCATTCATATTCCGGCAGTATTGAAGCCATACATGAATGACATGGAAATTATTCAGTAGAAGCTCGGTTGTCTGTTATTTCAGAAACCCCAGCATTTTTTTGAGCGGCCAGCAATTGATAACATCTTTTTTTTCAGCCCAGCCACGCCGAGCCTGAGCAATACCGAAGCGCAAATAGTCGTAATGCGATTTAGCATGGGCGTCAGAATCGATTGCGATTTTGACACCGGCGTCGATAAACCGTTTAACCAGGTCATCACTGATATCAAGCCGGTCGGGATAAGCATCAACCTCCATCACGATCCCCGTCTGTCTCGCCGTGTTGATAATAGTCTCTATATCCAGGGCTATGGCTTGTCGCCGGTTAATCAGCCGCGTCGTCAGATGGAAGATGATGTCAATGTGCGGGTTTTCCATGGCACGCACAAGACGCTGCGTCTGCTCCTTCCGCGCCAGCTCAAAATGACTGTGTACGGCAGCACCGACAACATCCAGCTCTGACAGGACAGCATCTTTAATATCCAGTGAGCCGTCTTTCATGATGTTGGCTTCGGCGCCTTTGAGCACATTGATTTTTCTGTTTTCTCGACGGAGTTTGTCATTGAGTTTGTCGATCTCAGCCATCTGTCGACGGAGTCGCTTTTCATCCAGGCCATTGGCCATGGCGAGGGAACGGGTATGATCGGTAATGACGATGTAATTCAGACCGCGGTCTTCGGCGGCAAGCGCCATCTCATTGATGGAGTGCCGACCGTCGGTCCAGTTCGTCTGTATCTGCAGATCACCTTTCAGATCATCGTAACCAATCAATTTTGGCAGCTTGCCAGAGCGAGCAGCCGCGATCTCCCCCCGGTTTTCACGCAGTTCCGGTTCGATATAGGCCAGTCCCAACCTGGCATAAAGTTCCTGCTCCGATTTGCCGGCCAGTTGTCTGGTACCGCTGAAGAGGCCGTATTCATTTAATTTCCAATGCTTTTTGATGGCAATGTTGCGCAGTTCAATATTGTGATCCTTGGACCCGGTGAAGTAACACATGGCGGCCCCCCAGGACTTTGCCGGCACAACCCGGAGGTCGGCATCCAGATTGTTGTTCAGGCGGACATTGGTCTTGGTTTCTCCCTTGCCATAGACGTGGGTGACAGCTTCCAGCTTGACGAAGCGGTCCATGACCTTGAGTGGTTGCTTTGAGGTAACAAGAATGTCAATGTCGCCAATGGTTTCTTTCCGGCGGCGTGCCGAGCCGGCAATGACCACGCGATCGACTTCAGGAAAGTTTTTTATATTCTGTTCGAGCTTTTCCACATCCGGAGCGATAAAACCCAGGACTGCGCGCCCACTGCTGCTTTTCAGAAATTCGATACCCTTTTTATTTTTGCTTCGGATTTCGAACCGAAACCTTTGAGATCACGAATATGGCCCTGAGTAACGGCCTGTTCCAGATCACTGAGATCCTTGACGCCCAATTCCTGCCAGAGCCGCTTCACCGTTTGTGGCCCGATGCCCTCGACGGCGGTTAGTTCCCCGGTTTTGATGGGAATTTCCCTTTTGAGTTGTTCGTATTCCCTGAAGTGTCCGGTGCGCAGCAATTCTTCGATATGTCTGGCAATACTGCTGCCGACGCCGGGAATATCATCCAGCGCTTTACGCCCGCCATTCTGATACAGACTTGCTACATCTTCGGCCAGGGATTCGATATTGAGGGCGGCACGTTCGTAGGCCCGTGGTTTGAAATCCACGCCCTTGATTTTATAGAGCGAGGCCATTTCATACAGGATTCCGGCGATGGTCTGGTTGGAAAGCTGTTTCATTGGATGTACGAGACCGGAACAATGTCAGTTCTGATTATTTGAGACACCACACAATTCACTATGTTCTACCCTGAACGGGGTCTGCCAGGAGGATAATCCACCCATAAAAAAGCCCCGCAGAAGCGGGGCTGTTTGCCGATAGTATCAAATCGCTTCAGGGTGTCAGCGCTTTCAGGACTGCCTCCATGCTTGACTTGGCGTCACCGAACAGCATGTGCGTGTTTTCCTTGAAGAACAAGGGATTTTCGACGCCAGCGTAGCCGGTCGCCATGCTGCGCTTGAGAACGATGGTGGCCTTGCTTTTCCAGACTTCCAGCACGGGCATGCCGGCGATTGGACTGTTCGGATCCTCGGCCGCCGACGGATTGACGATGTCGTTGGCGCCGATGACAATCGTGACATCGATCTTCGGAAAGTCCTCATTGATCTCGTCCATCTCAAAGACGATGTCATAGGGAACGCGTGCCTCGGCCAGCAGCACATTCATATGGCCGGGCATACGGCCGGCGACAGGATGAATGCCGAAACGTACGTTGACGCCCTTATTACGTAAGACATTGGTGATCTCGTAGACAGTATGCTGTGCCTGGGCCACGGCCATGCCGTAACCCGGCACGATCATGACTTCGTTGGCATCTGCCAGCAGTCTGGCAGTTTCATCAGCTTCGATAGGATTGACTTCGCCGGTCAGCCCCTCGGCAGTACCGCCACCGCCGCCGCTGGATCCGAAACCGCCGGCGATCACGGCCAGGAACCTGCGATTCATGGCGCGGCACATGATATAGCTCAGGATCGCGCCGCTGGAACCGACCAGCGCACCGGTCACAATGAGCAGATCGTTCGACAGCATAAAGCCGGTCGCCGCCGCCGCCCAGCCGGAGTAACTGTTCAGCATCGAAACCACTACCGGCATATCGGCACCGCCGATCGCCATGACCATGTGCATACCGAAGGCCAGGGCAATAATCGTCATCAACACCAGCGGCAGCAGGCCGCCACCGTCCGCTGACTGGTCCAGAAACAGGAAACACAGCCAGATGGTGAGAATCAGCAGCGCCAGATTCAGCCAGTGACGGGCTGGCAGTAGTAACGGTTTGCTGCCAATGCGGCCGGATAGCTTGCCGAAGGCGATCACGGAACCGGTAAAGGTCACCGCGCCGATCAGAATGCCGAGATAGGTCTCGACATCATGGATGGTTTTTTCCGTACCACTGTAATGATCACCGGCGCCGAAGAAGTTGATGTAACCGACCAGCACTGCGGCGAGGCCTACCAGGCTGTGCAGGATGGCCACGAGTTCCGGCATCTGGGTCATCTGGACTTTTGCCGCCAGCCGCAGACCCACGGCGCCACCGATGATCATGGTGATGATCAATGCCCAGTAGCTGGTGACGGCCTCGCTTAGCACAGTGGCGAGCACGGCGATCGCCATGCCGATGATGCCGTACAGCACGCCGCGGCGTGCTGTCTCCTGATGACTCAGACCGCCGAGGGCAAGAATGAACAGCACGGTCGCACCGATGTAGGCCGCAGTGACTAATCCGGGATTCATGATGCGGCCTCCTATTTACGGAACATGTGCAGCATCCGCCGGGTGACGGCAAAGCCGCCGGCGATGTTGATGCTGGTGATCAAAATGGCGAAGGCCGCCAGTCCGGCGAGCAGCCAGTTTGGCGACGATACCTGGATGAGGGCGCCGATTATAATGATACTGCTGATGGCATTTGTCACACTCATCAGCGGTGTATGCAGTGACGGCGTTACATTCCAGATCACCATGTAGCCTACGAAACAGGCGAGGACGAAGACGGTGAAGTGCGCCATGAAGGACGCCGGTGCCACCGAGCCGATACCGAACAGCGCAAATCCGCCTATCAGTAGAGGTACAAACGGTTTCACAGCAGCCGGGATGATGGATTTCTTCTCTGCTGCGGATTCGGTGGCGGGCTGTTTTTCGGCTGCGGGCTTCGGTGCCGCCGCGACCTTGGGTGCGGGCGGCGGCCAAGTGATTTCGCCATTCTTGATGACGGTGGTGCCGCGGATGACTTCGTCATCCATATTGACGTTAATGACACCGTCTTTTTCGGGTGTCAGGTCGGTCAGCACGTGGCGCGGGTTGCTCGCGTAGAGCTGACTCGACTGGGTTGCCAGGCGGCTTGGCAGATCGGTAAAGCCGATAATCGTCACCCCGTGTCTGATGACGACCTGGCCAGGTTCGGTCAGCTCACAGTTACCACCCTGTTCTGCCGCGAGGTCGACGACAACACTGCCGTTGCGCATCGATTGCAGCATCGCTTCGGTGATGAGTGTTGGTGCCGGTTTGCCAGGGATCAGGGCAGTGGTAATAATGATGTCGACTTCTTCGGCCTGCTGTGCAAACAGTTCCATTTCCTTGCGGATAAATTCGTCGCTCATCTGTTTGGCGTAACCGCCGCTGCCGCTGCCTTCTTCCTCCATCTCAACCTCGAGGAATTCGGCGTCCATACTCTGGACCTGTTCACGGACCTCGGGACGGGTGTCAAAAGCACGCACGATGGCGCCCAGACTTTTTGCCGTACCGATCGCAGCAAGCCCGGCAACCCCGGCGCCGATGACCAGTACCTTGGCCGGGGGGACCTTGCCGGCGGCGGTGATCTGGCCGGTAAAGAAACGGCCGAAATGCTCGGCCGCCTCGATAACTGCCCGATAGCCGCCGATATTGGCCATCGAGCTCAGGGCGTCGAGTTTCTGCGCACGCGAAATTCGTGGCACACTGTCCATGGCCAGCACGGTTACCCGACAGCGGGCCAGCTCGTCCATCAGCGCCTGATTCTGGGCCGGCCAGATGAAACAGATGAGTGTGACGCCTTCACGCAATAGCTCGGTTTCCTCCACACCGAGTTGCGGATGATGTTCCGGTGCCCGTACTTTGAGAATGATGTCCGCGTTGCTCCACAGGGCGCGGGTGTCGGCCAAAACCTCGACACCAGCCTCCCGGTAAGCGTCGTCTGTAAAGCTGGCCTCTACACCGGCACCGCTTTCAATAGTCAGTGTGAACCCGAGTTTTTGCAGTTGTTGTGCGGATTCGGGTGTCAGTGCAACACGCCGTTCACCCGCATGTATCTCCCTTGGCACGCCGATCTTCATTGCCAAAAAGCCCTCATTTGCAGGATTGAGTACATGCATGACGGGTCAAACCCGACCCGAAAAAGACCATGATGCTAGCATGGCCGGAATTCTTCATACAGTTAATGCCGGTCTAAGATATAACGGAAATATTACTTAGCACAAATAAAAAGCCCCGGCGGGCCGGGGCTTTAGAAAAAAACAGGTCGGATGAATCCGGCTTTCCTGACGGTTATCGCTCGCCCGCAAAAGCGGCAAGCAGATGCAGCAGACTCATGAACAGATTATAGATCGCGACATACAGGGTAACGGTCGCCATAATGTAGTTCGTCTCGCCGCCATGAATGATATTGCTGGTTTCATACAGGATTAGCCCCGACATCAGCAGCACAAACATGGCCGATACGCCCAGTGACAGACCGGGCAAGTTGAAAATGGCTGCGCCGATACCGGCCAGGAAGGCCACCAGAATGCCGACCATCAGAAAGCCGCCCATGAAACTGAAATCCTTCTGGGTGGTTAGCGCATAGGCTGACAGGCCGATAAAGATCGCACCGGTGCCACCAAGTGCCATCATGACCAGTTGGCTGCCGTTGCTGAAAGCTGTCAGGTACATGCTCAGAATCGGTCCCAGGGTTATACCCATGAAACCGGTCAGCGCGAATACTGCCAGCAGGCCCCAGGCACTGTTGCGCAGGTAACTGGTCAGAAACAGCAGACCAAAGTAACCCACCAGCGTTATCAGCAGACCAGGGTGGGGCAGATTCAGAGCCATGGAAACACCGGCCATTGCGGCGCTGAACAACAGCGTCAATGACAGCAGCATGTAGGTGTTGCGAATCAGCTTATTGGTCGCCAGTACTGATGAACTTGGCCGGGCAACTGCGTAGTTGGACTGACTCATTGATGCATTACCTCCGCGGTACATTAATCATTATAGTGATCTTCAACGATATGACCGCTGAATTCAAGCCCCGGTTCCCTGTTGTCACATTGAAATATTCCTGTAATTCAATAATATGGCAAGGCTTCCGGCGGGTACCCGGATCCGGTATCCTGCCATCGGCCAGGGCCGGGGCCTTGGGTGGCGCGACTGACAACCGGCGAGTCTGCCGATTTGCAGGCAACGACAACTTGAATCCGGAGAGGTGGCAGAGCGGTCGAATGCGGCGGTCTTGAAAACCGTTGGCCCCGCGAGGGGCCCGGGGGTTCGAATCCCTCCCTCTCCGCCAACAAATATAAAGCCCCGTTCAGGGGCTTTGTAGTTTGTTGCTGAAGCTTCATTCGAACCCCCGGTAAAAAATTTGGGTTCGACATCCCGCGCGCAGCGCGGGTGAACGCCGGAGCGCAGCGACGGCGGCCCGCAGGGTGAGGC
>CAZFUS010000007.1:0-55253 GCA_964522485.1 uncultured Enterobacteriaceae bacterium
CATGCTGTTCCTCGGCGTGGAATCGCCGGAGGGCGAGAAGACCTACGTGTCGGCGGCCTTCCCCAGCGCCTGCGGCAAGACCAATTTCGCCATGCTGATCCCGCCGGAAGGCTTCAAGGGCTGGAAGGTGACCACCATCGGCGACGACATCGCCTGGATCAAGCCCGGCCCGGACGGCCGGTTCCATGCCATCAATCCGGAGTCCGGCTACTTCGGCGTCGCGCCGGGCACCAACATGGAATCGAACCCGAACGCCATGCTGACGCTGAAGGAGAACTGCCTGTTTGCCAACTGCGCGCTCACCGACGACGGCGACGTCTGGTGGGAAGGCATGACCAAGGAGAAGCCTGACCACCTTATCGACTGGAAGGGCAACGACTGGACGCCCGACTCCGACACCCCGGCGGCGCATCCCAACGCCCGTTTCACGGCGCCGGCGAGCCAGTGCCCCTCCATTGACCCGGACTGGGAGGATCCGGAAGGCGTGCCGATCAGCGCGTTCATCTTCGGCGGCCGTATCAGCAAGAACTTTCCGCTGGTTTACCAGGGTTTCAACTGGGAGCACGGTGTGTACATGGCTGCGACCATGGGCTCGGAGGCCACCGCCGCCGCCATCGGTCAGGCCGCCATGCGGCGCGACCCCATGGCCATGCTGCCGTTCTGCGGCTACAACATGTCCAACTACTGGAAGCACTGGCTCAAGATCGGGCGTGAAGGCGTCGCCAGCCCGCCGTCAATCTTCCGCGTCAACTGGTTCCGCAAGGACGAGAATGGCAAGTTCATCTGGCCGGGCTTCGGCGAGAACATGCGCGCCCTGAAGTGGATCGTCGAGCGCTGTCGGGGTTGCACACCCGCCATCGAGAGTCCGATCGGTTGGGTGCCGCCGTACGAGGTGCTGAACTGGGACGGCCTCAACTTCCCGCGCGAACGCTACGCCGCCATCATGAACATCGATCGCGAGCGCCTGCGCCAGGAGGTCGAGGAACAGAAGGCGTTCTTCGAGAAATTCGGCGATAAGCTCCCGCGCGAGCTAGCGTTACAGCGCGAGTCGATGCAGTTGCGGCTGGACCACCTGCCGCAGACATGGGATCTTGATGCTGCCAGCAACAATGCCAAGGCAGCATGACGTTACGCTGAATCGGCAAGCCTCGTTGAAACAAGGCCCGCTGTCGGTGACAGCGGGCTTTATTTTTAAAGCAATAAAATAATCCGCGAATGCACGCCAATAAATGCGAATTAAAAAAGAAAGATAGTTGATAGATAATAGAAGTATAGAGAACCGGGCTTTCTATCATCTATCAACTTATTTGCGTGTATTCGCGTTCATTCGCGGCCTTAATCATTACTATTAAAGAGTATATCGTCATGATCGAGATGACACTGGAGCTGGCACGCAAGGCCGCCGATGCCGCGCATAAAACCAGTAAACAGTTTGAAAAACCGATGAGCGTGGCAGTGGTCGACGAGGCCGGCCGGCTGGTGTTCTATTCGCGTGCCGATGGTGCCGGTTTCTTTACCTTCGATACATCGCGTGCCAAAGCCATGGCCGCGGCGTCGTTCCGCCGCTCGACCATGGATATCACCGCGAACAAGGATCAGAATCCGCTGCTGTGGTATTCGCTGCCCAGCGTCATGCCGGCACAGGCTCTGCCAAGCCCGGGCGGCGTGCCGATCTGGAAGGATGATCGTGTGATCGGTGCCATCGGTATCGGCGGCGGTCAGCCGGACGAGGATGATGTCTGTGCCATTGCCGGTGCTAACGCAATTGGTTCGGCAACCAAGAACTAAAAAGCAATCCACTAATGCACGCGAATTAACGCAAATAAAAAGATAATAGTTTATAGAAGATAGATAGTAGACAAGGTCGCTTTTCCGTCCGACATTCATTATCCATCCATTCGCGTTATTGGCGTTCATTTGCGGACTCAATAAAAAAGCGGGGCCCTGCCCCGCTTTTCAGCATCCTCATTGCAACAGCGTCAGAACTTATAGCCAAAAGCCCTGTTGAACTGCTCCTTGAATACGTCCGGCGTAAACGAGTGGTTCTGCGTGCCGTGTTGCGCGATCTTGATCGCCCCCATCAGTGAAGCGATTCGGCCGGTGGTAGGCCAGTCCATCTCCTGTTCAAAACCGAACAGCAGACCGGCGCGATAGGCGTCGCCGCAACCGGTCGGATCATTGACTGCTGCGGGCTTGGCCACCGGTATCTGGTGATGCTCACCGTTGGCGTAGATGTCAGAGCCGTCACCACCGCGGGTAATAATCAAGGCCTCGACCCGCTCGGCGACCTGTTTTTCCGTCAGCCCCGTGCGTTCGCGCAGTAACTGCCATTCATAGTCATTCAGCGTGACATACGTCGCCTGTTCGACAAACTTGGTCAGTTCGTCACCGTCGAACATCGGCATGCCCTGTCCCGGATCGAAAATAAACGGAATATTGGCTTGAGCGAACTGCTCGGCATGCTGCAGCATACCGTCACGGCCATCGGGTGAAACAATACCAATCTTGACGCCGTTGGCGTCTGAAACCTTGTTCAGATGCGCGTGCTGCATGGCGCCGGGATGGAACGCCGTGATCTGATTATCGTCCAGATCAGTGGTAATAAACGCCTGACCGGTGAATTCTGAATCCACCACACGGATGTGATCGCGTGATATCTGGTGCTGGTCCAGCCATTTCGAATAATCCTCGAAATCCGATCCCACCGTGGCCATCGGCAGGGGCGATCCGCCCAGAAGCTTGAGATTGTAGGCGATATTGCCGGCGCAGCCGCCGAACTGGCGACGCATCTCGGGCACCAGAAACGACACGTTCAGAATATGCACCTTCTCGGGCAGAATGTGATTTTTGAAGCGGTCAGGAAAGACCATGATGTTATCGAATGCGAACGATCCGCAGATAAGTGCTGACATAACCTCCGTTCCTTAATTTTCGGGCTAAGTAAGCCATTATACGCGATCCGGTTGTCGCCCGCAGGATGCAAGCCATTGATATCTGCGGCTACTCTTGTGATCTGTTGTGAAGATAATCCGGCATTTCCTCTACATAATCATTGCGGTAGCGAAGCGAAAAGCTAAAAAAAGCAAACCGGAAGCGTCGTGCGTGCGAGTGTTCCGCCCCTGGTACATATTGCACTGATCCTGGAAACCAGCAGCCCTGGTGACGCTGAGCGTATCGCTGGAACCGTTCAGGCTCACTGAGTTTCAACCAACCGCGCCGCCGGACTCGCGTTCGATCACGACCACGGCGGGACGCGGCGGCCAGCCCTCGCGGAAATCCGGCCAACGCGTCGAGGGTTCATCAAAGCGACTGTGTTCACCCGGGTGCTGAACAGCGACGAACAGACTGCGATTGTCGGGCGTAAAACACGGCCCGCACAGCTCCGAACCGACAGGCGTGCGCAGAAAGTGCCGAGGCAGGGCTCGCTCCGGTCCCGTCACTTCACACACCCACAGGCCGTCGGCGATGCCGAGTTGATTGGCACCATCGGTCGCTATCCAGAGCCGGCCGCGACGATCGAAGGCACAATTATCCGGCGCCGCAAACCAGCCATGCTCGCTGACGGCCGGATGATACTCGCTGTTGTGCGCAGGTTCAGCCGGATTGCCGGCCTGAATGAACAGCTCCCAGCGGAATTCGGGTGCAGCATGATTGCCGTCGGGCGGCAACAGTTCGAGGATATGGCCGTACGGGTTGGCAGCGCGCGGATTGGCCGCCGACGCGGTCTCGCGTTGCGGGTTGCGGGTTAGCATGGCAAATACCGTACATGTGACAGGATTAACCTCGATATCCTCGGGCCGATCCATTGGCGTCGCGCCGACGAGATCTGCCGCCCGGCGCATGTCGATCACGACATCGGCCTGGCTGTGAAACCCGTTAGCCGCTGTCAGCGGCCCCTGACCGTATACCAGCGGATGCCAGACCAGGCGGCCGTCGTCACGAAACTCGGCGGCTGACAGTTCGCCGTCATCAAGAAGACGCCGGTTGGCAGTGCGATGGCCCGGTCGATAGCGATCGCGGCTGACGAAGCGATAAATGTATTCAAACACCTGGTCATCGCCGCTGTAAGCGATGACACGGCCGTCGCCGTTCAGCCAGGTTGTACAGGCCTCATGCCGGCAGCGTCCCAGCGCCGTACGTTTGACGGGCACGCTGTCCGGATCATAGGGATCGATCTCCACTATCCAGCCTGCCTGTAACGGCTCGGCCGGGTTTTCGTCGAGGTGCCAGCGTGGATGGTGACGGCCCCACTCAAACCGTGCGATGGCATCACCGGCCACGCCGTAGCGCCGATGCGAGGCGGCTTCTGCAGAAGCTTCTGGATTGCCGACGAAATATTGCTGGACGTTTTCCTCGGCGCTCAGCACCGTGCCCCAGGGCGTGACACCACCGGCGCAGTTGCCGAATGTTCCCCGCGTATGGATGCCGTCCGGTGATGTTGCACAGCGCAGGCGTTCATTTCCGGCCGCCGGGCCGCTGAAACGCATGGATGTCAGCGGTGTAATACGGCGATTGCGATCACTGTCACGCCGCACCAGCCATTCTCCATAACGGCGTTCGACCTCCGTCACGCTCATTCCGTGCGCAGCGATTTCGACATCGATCTGCGCACGAGTCAGTTGTGCGTCAGTCGGCGAACCGGGAAACATGAGTTCAGACAGTGTGAATTCGTGATTGACCACCAGCAGGCCGCGGTAGCTGTCGCGACCACCATGCGGTAGCGGCATGAAAGCGATAAAGTCGTTGTTGCAACCGAACTGGCGCGACTGGGCAGCGGCGCTTTGCCGATAGGGGTCAAAACCCGGGGCTTCAGCGAAGAGCGGGTCGCCCCAGCGCAACAACACCTGATAGCGATGCGCGGGTGCAACATGGAAATCCGCATCGCGTCCCTGCGGTAGCTCCACCAGCGGCTGTCGGGATTCATCCAGTTCACAACCGGCTGGGATCAGAGGCAATAGCAGAGTGCCCGTCGAGGCAGAAAGAAACCGGCGTCGCGACAGGCGTCGTTCCAGCACCACAGCAAACGCCGTATTGCCTGAAACATTCGTTTCCGTATCGGGAGAAGGGGGAGAAGTGCGGGAATACTTTGCAGTCATACATCGGGCCAGCTTGTGACCGGGCAGCATAGCCCGACTCAGTGACGCCTGTGTGACAGACGTTCAGCGGGTATTCGGGAGTCCGTCCAGCTTCCGGTCGATGGTTTCGAGTTCCTCGTATGCCTGTTTCAGCAATGCCTCCAGAACTTCGGCGTTTTCCAGCTGCATGGCCTGATCCTCAAGATCCTGATCCAGCCCGCTGGCATAATCACGCTTGATGGCGTCAATGCGCTGCATGATTTCTTCACGCTCACGCTGCAGGCTTTCGCGGTTCTCTTCAGGACTCATCATAATAACCCTCCTGAGGGTCAGCCACTGTTACAAGATTAGCAAAGCCTAATCAGAGACTGCCACTGCCGCGCCTCTTTTGCGGCGCTGCTGCCGGGCGCCGACCAGCGGTTTGAGATAGCGGCCGGTATGCGACGCCTTGATACCGGCCACGGTTTCGGGGCTACCCGTGGCGATGATCTGACCGCCCTTGTCACCCCCTTCCGGTCCGAGGTCGATGATCCAGTCGGCGGTCTTGATAACATCCAGGTTATGCTCGATTACGACTACGGTATTACCGTGATTGCGCAGGCGATGCAGGACATTCAGCAGCTGCTGAATGTCCTGGAAATGCAGGCCGGTGGTCGGTTCGTCAAGAATATACAGCGTCCGGCCTGTATCCCGTTTAGACAATTCGCGTGACAGCTTGATGCGCTGGGCTTCGCCGCCTGACAGTGTCGTCGCATTCTGGCCCAGGCGGATGTACGACAGGCCGACATCCATCAGCGTCTGCAGCTTGCGCGCGACCATCGGCACCGGATCAAAAAAGTTGCGTGCGTCCTCGACGGTCATCTCCAGCACTTCGTGGATATTCCGACCCTTGTAACGGATTTCCAGCGTTTCGCGATTATAACGCTGGCCCTTGCAGACATCGCAGGGGACAAAAATGTCAGGCAGAAAGTGCATTTCCACCTTGATCACGCCATCACCCTGGCAGGCCTCGCAGCGGCCGCCCTTAACGTTGAAACTGAAACGCCCGGGCTGATAACCGCGGGTCCGTGCCTCGGGTGTTGCCGCGAACAATTCCCGGATCGGTGTAAACAGACCGGTATAGGTCGCGGGGTTCGAGCGCGGCGTGCGGCCGATGGGACTTTGATCGATATCCACTACCTTGTCGATCAGATCCAGGCCACTGATGCTTTTGTAGGCAGCCGGTTGCAGAGCGGCACCGTTCAGTTCGCGTGCCACTATCCGGTAAAGCGTGTCATTCACTAGCGTGGACTTGCCGGACCCGGACACGCCAGTGACGCAGGTCATCAACCCTACCGGCAGTTCCATGGTTACCGACTTGAGGTTATTGGCACTGGCACCCTTGAGAGTGATCATCTTTTTCTGATCTACCGGCGTGCGCTTTATGGGTATCTCAATGACACGCCGGCGTGACAGATACTGACCGGTGAGCGATGCTTCATGAGCGGCGATGTCGTCCGGTTTGCCTTCGGCGACAACGCGACCGCCGTGCACGCCAGCACCGGGGCCCATATCGATGACATGATCGGCGGCGTAGATCGCCTCCTCATCATGTTCCACCACGATGACGGTATTGCCGAGATCGCGCAGACGTTTGAGCGTCGCCAGCAGCCGCGCGTTGTCACGCTGGTGCAAGCCAATCGAAGGTTCATCGAGAATATACATCACCCCGACAAGGCCGGCCCCTATCTGGCTGGCCAGACGGATACGCTGGGCTTCGCCGCCTGATAAAGACTCGGCGTTGCGGTCCAGCGTGAGATATTCGAGACCCACGTTCATGAGAAACCGAAGCCGCTCGCCAACTTCCTTCAGCACCTTGGCGGCAATCTCGCGACGTCGGCCCTCGAGTTCGAGCTCGTTAAAAAACGTCTCGGCCCGCGCTACCGGCAGAGAAGTGATCTCCGGCAAAGTCGTGCCGCCGATATAGACATGGCGCGCAGCTTCATTCAGACGGCTGCCATTGCACTGCGGACAGGGCTGATGAGATTGATAGCGCAGCAGATCTTCACGGATCATCTGGGAATCGGTCTCGCGGTAGCGCCGCTCCATATTCGGGATCACACCTTCGAAGGGGTGTTTGCGTTTGATTTTGCCGCGGCGCTGATTGAGATATGTGAACTCGATCGTTTCATCACCGCTCCCGTGCAGTATGGCCTCACGCGTTTTCTTCGGCAGTTTGCCGAACGGTGTATCGATATCAAACTTGTAATGTTTCGCCAGTGACTGGATCAGATTGAAGTAATAGGCATTGCGCCGATCCCAGCCGCGGATTGCGCCACCCGGCAGGCTGAGTCGGTCATCCTGGACAATCAGAACCGGATCGAAGAACTGAATCACACCGAGGCCGTCGCAACCGGGGCAGGCACCGGCCGGATTGTTGAAAGAAAACAGCTTCGGTTCGAGCTCGTTGATGCTGTAGCCGCAGTGCGGACAGGCATGTCGCGCCGAGAACAACAGTTCCTCGTCCGATCCTTCCATGGGAGCAATCCTGGCCAGACCATCGGATAACCGGATCGCGGTCTCGAACGATTCCGCCAGTCGCTGCTGTAACCCCTCTCCCGAGCCTGCCGTGGGGTCCCGGCGTACCTTGAAGCGGTCGACGACGGCTTCGATATCGTGTTTCTTGTAGCGTGCCAGCGGCTGGATGTCGTCCAGTTCGATAACCTTGCCGTTTACGCGGGCACGCACGAACCCCTCGGCGCGCAGACCTTCCAGCACCTGCAAGTGTTCGCCCTTACGACCCTGGATTACCGGCGCAAGCAGCATCAGTTTTTCGCCTTCCGGCCGCTCCAGCACAATATCAACCATCTGACTGATACTCTGTGCCGCCAGGGTTTCGCCGTGATGCGGACAGCGTGGTTCACCAACGCGGGCGAACAGCAGGCGCAGATAGTCGTAGATCTCGGTGATCGTCCCGACGGTGGAGCGGGGATTGTGCGAGGTCGACTTCTGGTCGATGGAGATCGCCGGTGACAGACCCTCGATATGATCGACATCCGGCTTTTCCATCATCGACAGGAACTGGCGAGCATAGGCCGACAGCGATTCAACATAGCGCCGCTGACCGTCAGCGTAGATCGTATCGAAGGCAAGTGACGACTTGCCGGATCCGGACAGACCGGTAATCACAATCAGCCTGTCGCGTGGTAGGTCCACGTCGATGCTCTTGAGATTATGCGTGCGGGCACCGCGGATGCGGATGGTATCCATAGACTCCTTTTACTTCGCAGGATAAAGACGAAACTGTTAATATACGGGTTTGTCGAGCCGTCAGGCAAAGCCGATTGCACCGGCCTTGCACTATTTGAGGTCAGGACCGCCCCGGGGGCTGTGCACCCCGGTTAGAGTCATATCATACTGCCGAATTCCGGGGCGATAGAAGACCAGTACAACAAGCCTGTATTCATCACATTAAATTCATTCAATGGAGATTCGACCATGGCCAGCAGAGGCGTGAATAAAGTCATTCTGATCGGCAACCTGGGCAATGATCCTGAAGTGCGCTATACCGCCAGTGGCGCTGCAGTAGCTAATGTCAGTCTGGCCACCAGTGAACAGTGGAAGGATAGAGAGTCCGGCGAACAACAGGAGCGTACCGAGTGGCACCGGGTGGTATTTTTCGGGCGCATCGCCGAGGTCGTGGGTGAATACTTGCGCAAGGGCTCGCAGATTTATGTCGAAGGGCGCCTACAGACCCGCAAATGGCAGGACAAAGACGGAAATGACAAGTATTCCACCGAGATTGTCGCCAACGACATGCAGATGCTGGGTGGCGGCCGTGGCGGCGGCGGTGGCAGTGCCGATGCCTCCTCCGGTGCCCGGAACAGCGCCGCCGCATCCAAGCAACCGGCTGGTGGCGACGATTTCGATGACGATATACCGTTTTAGTACCACTGGTTACCTGGCTTAATCCCGTTTGGCAGTCAGGCGCTGTCTTCTTTACAGCTCCAGTGGGTTACATCGAAGTAATTTTCAGGGTAAATCCTGGCCTCGGTAATTTCGGCAACTTCATCCTGGTCATACCGGTTAATGTATTCCCAGACTACCTGATTATCAGCATTCGTCTCGAACACCCGACCTCCTTCGAATTCCGTAATTAATAAACCGCCATTGGAAGTGGGCTCTTGCTTGCCACGGATGGTCGTCAGCATTTCCTGGCCGGGCTTGTTTCCATAAATACTACGATGCCGGCCCGTTGAAAAATCAAACTCAATAATATTGCTTACACGCGGTGCTGAAAGGCGCGAGATCCTATCTCCCTTGCCAAACGCATTCCGATATATATTGTTATTGAATACTATCATCCTGCCCCCCGGCATGAATTCAGGATCATGCTGACGTACCCAGGGACCTATTTGCCACCACTTCACCTTGCCCCTGTCCGGTCCTACAACCATAATCAGGTTACGCTTTCGAAAGGAGAGCGCCAGATCGCCCGCCTTGAACATCGGGAAATCGTCCGCAATGTCACTTGCCAGTTCTTCAATCTTGTTCAGATGGACAATTTCACCCCAACCCTGACCATCATCAAAGAGAATAGCTCCTCCTGTTGCGGTCAGTACTGCGCTTAACCCGTTATCATAAAATAACTTGGGCACGGAAATTTCAGTAAGGACCTCCCCATCCTCGGATATTTTCATAATTGTGTCTTCAATCAGCGGCGAGGCAAACGGGTAGAAAGGGGTCTTGGTGTCTTTATCAATTTGGCGCCGCCCTGGCACCCAGAACCCTCCATCCTCTGCGCGTTCAATCGAGTGGTGGGTTTGACGCGCCAGTTTCCAGACAACATTGCCACAGCGATCGAGTTTCACCAGTCCACTGTATTCAAAATTGAAGATGACAGAGCCATCGCGGAGTATTAATGATCCATGAGTATCGACGTTCCAGTCCGTAGTCGGTGGATTTCGAAGATGGTCAGTGTTGGGAAATATTTGTGAGAATTTAACCGGCCAACGGGCTACTATATCGCCATTGCGGCGTATTAACCGGATCTCATTATTACCCTCAAAAAAACCCGTGATAAATACTAAGTCACTGCTCCCGGTTATTTCATTGACTGTCACGCCCGACCCTTCGTAACGAGCCGGCTGGAGAAAATACTTTGGGCGCGTCCCCATGAGGTTGGGAATTTCCCCGAGGCTTTGGATAATCAATATCTGTACGGAGTTTATGGCCCGATACAGGATATTCTGTTTCACACCTGAATAGACACCAGATACGAACACTACCAAGACAAGACAGCCTATGGAGACTGTGAAAAACAATATCTTCGGTAAGTTAAAGTTACTCATGGTCATTAATACAACCGGCCATATCAACTATGGCGACTTAAGACTACAGTTGTACTCCTAACAAGAGACCAGGTCTTGATAGATTGCCGCCGCTCTTTTACGCAACTTAACATCAAATTTTAATTCGTCACTCTTACGGCCTGAAGAATCTCTGAACAGACTGGCGGCTGCATCCAACATACCATTCTCAGAAATTTCGAAACTGGCGCAGATTTCCTTTAGCGCCTTCCGTCCATCGGCACAGGCTGCGTCATAGGAAATTATCATCACCCTATCACGTCTTGATCGCACATATTCAAATGCTGAAATCCAGTACGCGAGCCAGTAATCAGGATCTAAAGGCCTCCTGTCAGCAATTAGCTCATCAAGCTCCGGAAAAGCAATTGGACGATGCAAATCGCCGAATTCGAAATGTCCAATATCTGCCATGTACCGCCGTACAAATGGTTCTTTTTTATGCATTTCTTTGAAATTGCAATGTTGCCGATACATCGAAAAGGCATGTTCAACCGGGTGTCGCACCGGCACCAATATCGATACATCCGGAAACAAATTGTGCAAAAAATCCAGGCGGGCGATATTCGCGTTGTTTTTGGAGATATAACGCCCCCTCTCGATGTTGGTTGATAAGCGCAACAATATGATTTTCTTTATATGCTCAATAAAAAAATCGCGCGCCGCATCTTTATTATCATTGGCAGTCCATAAACTGATCCCGGTATTCGTATATTTTTCCGGCCAGAAAGCTTTCCATATGACCTCTTCGAATGCCTCTGGGCTATCATAGCCAACCTGCATACCGTCTGCATGTGCTCGTTCACGAAGCCTTGATTGTTTATGAAAGGCACTCGTTACTCTTGACCATAATAATGGTGCCATAACGAATGGCATATCGCGATACGTATGGCACACCAATGAAGGAAACCGGGCAAGTACTTCGAGCATCAGTGTCGTACCGGCTCGTGGAAGCGATGTAACAAATATTGGTCGCCTGGCTTCCAGCTCTTTCAACTTGCTGTTATACAGAGTGCTTTCAATATCAGCGGCGGTTAATTGGACTGCGGGAGTTGCAAAGGCAATACGATGCACGATGCGATCAAATGTAGAATAGTTTATTTCGAACGCCACCACTTGCTCCATAAAATGTAGCCGACTGTAATCACTACCGTCGCCGCAATGATGACATCCCAGCGAGAAAGAAAATCAACAACCTCCTCAAACCGGACCAGTCCGGCCATGCTGGCCAGCCAGATTGGAAGAATTGCAACTAATAACGCTAGTACTCCACGCAGAAGCATCGAGCCAAAGGCATACATAAGTTTGAATGAGGCCTGCTGGACGGCTCTTTCCCGAGCCAAATCGTCAAGCTTTTTATCCTGCATTGTGCGGTAGGCATTATGGGATACAGCCAGAATGTCAGTGGCCACTCTAACCAGGCCAAACACCCCCATAGCCCAGATAAAAGCCACTATCGACAATATGGCAGTTGCAGCAATCAAGATGAAGCTGCCTCTTTGTCTGCCTTTTGCTGTTTTCTCTTCTGGCGCAGCCGCCTGATCGGATACCAGACAAAACCCACTATCGCAAGCAGGATAGCGCCTAATAAAGCAATGGTCACACCGATTGCCGTAATACCGGCACCCGGCCCGATATAGGCACTAGCACTTAACGGCACCATGAGTGCAAGAACCAAAATGGACAATATGGATATTCTATTCGGGTACATAATGCATCTCCGATTGAAGCATGGTTCGCTATTCACCACATGACCAGTCTGTTACCGTGAAATAATCCTGAGGATATAGCCGCGCTTCCATGATCCCGGTGACGTGGTCTGAATCATATCGATTGATATATTCCCAGATTATACGGCCGCCACTATCCACCTCAATCACGCGACCACTTTGAGGCTCAGTGATCAGTATGCCGCCTATATATGTAGCATCCTGTTTGCCAAAGACTACTGACAGCATTTCCTGTCCGGCCCTGTTGCCATAAACGATCCGATGTTGACCGGTATTAAAATTGTACTCCATTATATTACTTGCCGGCGGCACGGTAATGGGTACTGTCATATCATCTTTATCGTCCAAATGATCTCTCTATATATATATTATTATTGAATACCAGCATTCTGCCGCCTGCTATGAATTCAGGATCGTGCTGCCGAATCCGGGGATCAATCTGCCATCATTTCACTTTACCGGTATCAGGATCTACCACCAGTATCATATTGCGATGCCGTAATGACAGTGCCAGATCACCTGCCTCGAACATCGGAAAATCCCCGGCGATATCGCTTGTCAATTCTTCAATCTTGTTGAGATGAAGAATCTCATGCCATCCCTCACCAGTATCAAAAGCATGGAAAAATCCAACCGCGGTCAATAATACATCCAGACCGTTGTCATAGAACAACTGGGGCACAGAAATCTCCGCAAGTACTTCGCCATAGCCAGAGATTTTCAGGATCGTGTCTTCATCCAATAGGGTGCGGAAAGGCGGGAAAGGTGATTCAGTAGAGCCATCGGGCATGGCTACTGATCCGTGAATATAGGTATTCCAGTCTGTGGTGGGTGGTTTCCGGAGATGATCGGGATCGGGAAAAATCTCCGAAAACCTGGCCGGCCAGCGAGCAACAATATCACCATTACGGCGAATGAGCCGGTGCTCGTTATTACCATCGAAAAAGCCTGCCAGAAGTATCAGATCGTCGTTGCCGCTCACTTCATTGACGGTGACTCGGGAACCTTCATGACGCGCCGGTTGCAGATAATTCTCGCGACGGGGCGCGACAAGGGTCGGAGCTTCCTGAAATGTCTGGATAACCATCACCCGCACAGAGTTAATTGCCCTGTACAGAATATTCTCTTTTGCACCCGAATAAAGGCCCAGTCCAAACGATAAAACCAGAACGGTTATAAAAGAGATATTTAGGTAAATTTTTCATGTGCTACTTATTGTTTTTATAACTTCTTCAGTTTGGTAGCTAAAGTTAAATCAATAAAATACATTCATACAGTGGGATATAGCAGCTGAATATCCTAATCATGCACAAGAAATACGAATTTGCGCTATTTCTGAATTGAAAGTCAGGCGGGCCCAAAAATTTTCCAGCCCGGACTAGCGGTCCCGGCGCAGTGTCATACCGAACACCGGGACCGCTACCCGACTGAAGAAGTATCGTGTGTCGAAATACAGAAAGTCTGCGCCGTTACTGTGAACGCTGCCTATAGAACGAAGTCAGCCGAAAATAAGTTCCTCGAGTCCCCGCTCGACGTCTTCCAGCCCAGCCTACCGTTCCGAGATATCCCGGCCTTTCGGCCAGGACTTTACCTATGTAGATCGACCGGCATTAATACTTTACAGATCCTCCGAGTGATCGATCACTTTAATCTCATAGTCGAGAGTTCCATCGTTATCGGCATCGGCTTGAAAACCTGATTCTTCCGTCGTCTCCTCGTCGTCTGCGGTGGATGTTTCCGTATCCATCTCTGTGTCATCCGACTCCATTGTGCCAGATTCCTCCGACATCGGTTCTTCATCCGGCATTGCCTGGTCATCGTCCTGGCCACAGGCCCCCAGCAGGAAAGCGGTCATGAGTATCAGCAAGGCATTACGTTTCATAGTCGCACTCTCTCCTTTATCTATCGTCATTTATACAACCAGTGTAACGCTTATTTGACCATCTATAAAAAAGCATTATTAAACATGAGATTACATAACATTGATCGTAACCGCCAGGGACTTTTTCTGGTTGCGGGCAGCCGCTCAGTCACCGCGCTGCAGGCAGCCGCGGCACCAATCCAGCACCCGCCTGCGCAGGGGCTGCAGCCGGCCGAGCACGAGCAGGGCAAAGACCGCGTTGGCCACCGCGATTAGTCCGAATATCAGGGGGATACCAGCACCCAGGGTCAGCAGACCCATCGTCACCAGCGCCGATCCCACCATCATCAGCGCATTCAGGATATTGTTGGCGGCAATTACCCGTGCCCGGTGCGCCGGCTCGGCGCGATGCTGAATCAGTGCGTACAATGGCACGATATACAGACCGCCGAACAGGCCGATACCGGTCAGATCCAGCAGGACCCGCCAGTGTGGCCAATGCTGCAGAAAGGCCGCCGCGCTCAGCAGCCCCTCCGGCTCAGTCCCGGGTACCCCTGCTATGAACAGATCAAAAGCGAAAACGGAAATCCCCAGCGCGCCGATCACCACCAGCCCCAGCTCGATACCGCCGTGGGAAAAGCGCTCGCACAGCAGCGAGCCGCTGCCGATGCCCACGGAAAACGCTGCCAGCAGCAGCGTGGCAACGTGTTCGTTGCCCTGCAACAGCTCACGGGTATAGCCCGGCACCAGCGACAGAAACGTCGCGCCAAGAAACCAGAACCAGGAGACGCCGAGTATGGCAATGAATATGATCCGATCGGCACGCGCGTAGGCCAGTAGCCGCCCCGTCTGGACGATAAAATTCAGATCAACGCGCAGGCCGGGATCGGCGGCACCGACCGTCGGGATGAAACGGCTCGAATACCATCCTGCCAGCGCGAGCAACAGCACCGCTATCGTCACCAGGAATATACCGTAGCCGCTGACTGCAATGAGCACACCGCCGAGGATGGTACCCAGCAGAATGGAGATATACGTGCCCATCTGCACCATGCCGTTGCCGCCGGTCAGTTCGGACAGGCTGATAAGCTGCGGCAGAATGCCATATTTCAGGGGGCCGAACAGGGTTGACTGCGTCCCCATCAGAAACAGCACAACAAACAGCAGTGCTATGCTCTGCAGTATGAATGCCATCGCACCCAATGACATGATCACGATCTCGCCAACCTTGACCCAGCGGATCAGCCAGGCCTTCTCATACTTGTCGGCAAGCTGGCCGGCGGTCGCGGAGAACAGAAAAAATGGCAGGATAAAGATACCGCCGGCAAGCACTACCAGCAGATTACCGTCGATACCGCTGCGATCGGCCAGCGTGAAGGCAATGAAGATCACCAGCGCATTCTTGTAGACGTTGTCGTTCAGCGCACCCAGAAACTGGGTGGCGAACAACGGCCCGAACCGGCGACTGCCTAGCAGCGTGAATTGACTCATGATTATCGTCAGTGCTTATTATTCAATCGACAGATCACCGGTATGCAGGCGCAGGGAAGTATCGCATGTTTATCCTGACACAACTGGCACTCCTTAAGAAGCGGCACTCGCCGATGCCGTCGTGCTGTCGGGCGAGACCGCCGTCGACAAATTGCCGGAAAAGACCGTGTCCATGATGAATCGCGTGATACGCAATACCTGGACATGCATCTGGCGCGAAACCGGCCTGACGCTTCTCGACCTCCCCGGTGCCGGCAGCCTTGCGTTTCCGCGTGATGAGTACTAATCTTATAGATAAAAGACCGATCGGTCTTAATAGGAATATTTTATGGCAAGAGACGGTACAGCGACCCGGCAGCGCATTATCGAGCGGACCGCCGCCCTGCTGAACACGCAGGGCTATCTCAGCACCCCCGTGTCCGAAATCATGCAGGTCACGGGACTGAAAAAGGGCGGTATCTACAATCATTTCGAGAGTCGTGATGCGCTGACCCTGGAAGCGTTTGAATACGCGGCCGGCCGGATGGGATCGCGTCTTGCAAAGGCGCTGGAAGGAAAAGCCACTGCGGCGGAGAAGCTGCTGGCGCTGCTCGGTGTCTTCCGAAACTTCCCGCTGGATGAAGTTTTTCAGGGCGGCTGCCCGATCATGAACCTGGCCATAGAAAGCGACGATGCTGATCCCGTGCTGCGGGAGGCGGCACGCAGGGCAATGGATCGTCTGATTGGGCTGTTTGAAATGGTGATTGTACAGGGCGCAGAACAGGGTGAATTCGGCGCGATAGACGCCCGTCCCCGGGCCCAGGGCATTGTCGCGAGCATCGAAGGAGGAATCATGCTGAGTAACCTGTACAAGGATTACACACCGCTACAGGCAGTGCTGGATCAGTTGGAGCAACAGATTAAGGAAGGACTCGGCTAGATATTTTTTTGACTGTTAAAAGACCGATCGGTCTCTATTGATTTGTGAGAGTTTCAATCTGGAGGACGGAAACATGAAAAGCATGGCATCAGCACTGGCAATTTTTGGCATGGCCGGTATAGCGCTCCCCGGCTGCGCGACTATGAGCACCGGCGAATATACCACTCACTGGAGCCACCCGGAGAAAACACAGACTCTGCAACTGAGCAACGGGTTCACCGTACGATATTTACAGACGGGTAACGGCCCTCCTCTCGTTCTGTTGCACACCATTCGTACACAGCTCGATTATTTCAGGAAACTGATCCCTGCTCTCAGTGACCACTATGAAGTCTATGCACTTGATCTGCCTGGACACGGGCAATCGAGCATACTTTCGGTTGAATACACGGAAGCACTGTTCCGCGAATCAGTCACTGCATTCATTACCCAATTGAATCTGCATGACGTTACGCTCGCGGGTGAGTCTATCGGCGGCGTACTTGCACTCACCGTCTCTGCCGAATTACCGGACAGGGTGACAAATGCTGTCGCGCTGAATCCCTATGATTATGGTGAACGGTTTGGCGGTGGCGTCCGCCGGGGGAGAAGCGGCTGGATCGTCAGTCTCTTTAACGTCTTCGGCGCCTATACGATAGAACCCAGATTTGTGCTCGCTGCAGTTATCGAAGGCGGCTTCCATGATCCGGCCAGATTGCCGGAGGACCTGCTGACTGAATTCCATCGTACCGGCCAGCGTCCGGGTTACCGGCGAGCCGAATATTCAGTTTTTAAAAACTGGCAAAGCTGGATCGAAGCCAGAAAAATCTATCCACGGATCTCGGTTCCCGTCACGCTTGCCTATTCTGACGATGACTGGTCAAGGCCCGGAGAGAGAGAACAGACCAGACGCGCCATCGGCAATGCAGAGCTGATCACCATCGATAACAGTGGCCACTTCGCCGTGCTTGAAAAACCTGCCGAAGTTGCGGACATCATTTTATCTCAGCGCGCGCAACAGGCCGGACAATAAGCATGCCAGGTTTCTCCGAACATCCCACGGTCAGGCGATTTCATGAACGGGCTGCTACTACTGCAACGGAGCGGACACCGGAAAAACTCGATGCAGAATGGTTGCGCACACTTTGCCTTGAAGCCGGTGCCGATGATGTCGGCTTTGTCGAAATCAATCGATCAGAACTCGACGATCAGCGCGACCACATACTGAGCTTTTTCCCACATACCGGCACCCTGATCAGTTTTACCTGCCGGATGAACCGTGAGCCGGTGCGCAGCACGGCATGCTCCATAGCGAATCTCGAGTTTCATCATACAGGCGACCATGTTAATGATACCGCGCACCGAATCGTGGCGGCGCTTGAACAACGCGGCATACGCGCAGTTAACCCGGCGATGGGATTCCCCATGGAGATGGATCGCTTTCCTGAAAAGATATGGGTTGTTTCACACAAGCCTGTCGCTGTAGCCGCAGGTCTCGGTCATATGGGCATTCACCGTAATGTTATTCATCCCAGGTTTGGGAATTTCATCCTGCTCGGAACGGTATTGACGGAAGCTGAAGTCACGCAACACCAGCAGCCAATCGACTATAACCCTTGCCTGGAATGCAAACTATGTGTATCAGCCTGTCCGGTCGGTGCCATCGGCAGTGATGGCTCATTCAACTTTTCCGCCTGCTACACACATAACTATCGTGAATTCATGGGTGGATTTACAGACTGGGTAGGCACGATTGCCGGCAGCAAGAATGCCGGGGATTACCGTCAGCATGTCAGTGACCGGGAATCCGTTTCGATGTGGCAGAGCCTGTCATACGGTGCCAGCTATAAAGCAGCCTATTGCATGGCCGTCTGCCCCGCCGGAGACGATGTTATCGGTCCGTTTCTGACAGAGCGAAAAAACTATCTGAACAGTGTCGTACGGCCCCTGCAGGAAAAGATGGAGACAGTGTATGTCGTGCCAGGCTCGGATGCCGAACAACATGTTCCGCGCCGCTTTCCAAACAAGCATGTCAAGCTTGTAAATAATGGTCTGAACCGGATGCGTTCAATCAGACAATTCCTGAATGGCCTGCCGCTGGTGTTTCAGCGTAATCGATCAAAAGGGATTAACATGACTTATCACTTCACATTCACAGGCAGGGAAAAGCAGCAAGCCACGATTATCATCCGCAATCAGGCACTGAGGGTGAGGGAAGGTCTTGTCGGCAAGGCCGATCTCCATGTTACTGCAGATACGGGTACGTGGCTGGGTTTGCTGGCCAGGGAACGCAGCCTTTTCTGGGCACTGCTCCGGCGAAAGATTCGAATAAAAGGTTCACCGCGACTGCTTATTGCCTTCGGTAAATGTTTTCCATCTTGATATCACACTCTCACTGCTCCAGTTTATCCAGTCGCCTTTGCAAAAACCGCCGCTCCGGTTCCTGCTGTGTCAATTCCAGCGCCCTTTCATAGGCATGCCTGGCTTCATCCGCCCTCCCCAACCGGCGGCACAGATCCGCCCGCGCCGCGTGGGCCGGCTGGTAGTCGGCCAGATCGCCGCGCTGAAGAATGGCATCGATCAGTTCCAGACCGGCCTCGGCGCCATCGCGCATGGCGATGGCAACCGCGCGGTTCAGTTCAATCACCGGTGACGGCTCAATCCGCAGCAGTACTTCATACAGACCGGCAATTTCCGCCCAGTCGGTCTCGGCTGCACTCGGCGCCTCTGCATGTACCGCTGCAATGGCCGCCTGCAGGATATACGGACCAAGGCGGCGCGATATCAGCGCCTGTTCAACCAGTGCACTGCCCTCGGTAATGTAACCCCGGTTCCAGAGTGAACGGTCCTGCTCGTTCAGCAAAATTAAATCGCCATCACCTGTCACCCGTGCTTCGCGCCGCGATTCGTTTAAAAGCATCATGGCCAGCAAACCCATTGCCTCGGGTTCCGGTAGCAGTTCCGTCAGCAACCGGCCCAGGCGTATCGCTTCCTCCGAGAGATCGGCCCGTGTCAGTAACTCACCGGATGAAGCCGAATAGCCCTCGTTGAATACCAGGTATATGACACGCAGCACCACATCGAGCCTGTCCTGCAGGTCGTCATGGGACGGCACTTCATAGGGAATACCGGCGGCTTTTATCTTTGCCTTGGCCCGCACAATCCGCTGTGCCAGCGTTGACGGACTAACCAGGAAAGCATGGGCAATTTCTTCGGTTGTCAGACCGCAGACCTCGCGCAGCGTCAGTGCGATCTGCGCTTCCTGCGGCAGGGCCGGATGGCAGCAGGTAAAGATCAGCCGTAACCGATCGTCCTCCACTGCCTGCTCATCCCATTGCGCCGGGTCGTTGCTGCCAGTATCCAGCTGCTCGGCAATCTCCGCCTGCGAAGCATCGAAACGGGCCCGGCGGCGCAGGCTGTCGATAGCCTTGAAGCGACCGGTCGAGATCAGCCAGGCACGGGGGTTATCGGGTATGCCTTCCTGCGGCCACTGGGCGACCGCGGCCGTAAAAGCTTCATGCAGAGCTTCCTCGGCAAGTTCGAAATCACCGAGCAGGCGGATGAGCGTTGCCAGCACACGGCGCGATTGCTCGCGATAAACGGCATCAACAGCAGCGCGAATGGATACAGGCATTCAGTTAGTATGTCATACCACGCTCTTGGCCGAGCGTCTCTGCTCGCTTTCATGGATCATCTGGCTCAAATCATCGGCGGGGCGTATCTCGAACGGACCGACCCTGACGCCCGGGTGCTTCGACATCAACTCGACAGCGTGGTCCATGTCCCTCGCCTCCAGGATGAGGATCCCGCCCAGTACTTCTTTTGTCTCGGCAAAGGGCCCGTCAGTTACAGTGACCTTGCCATTTTTCCAGCTTAATGTCCTGGCAGTCCGGGTGCCCTGCAGCGCTTCTCCGCCGGCAAAGTGACCGTTTTCCCGCAATTTGTCATCGTAAGCGAAGCATTCATCCATCATGGCATGCGCCTCACTTTCGGATATCGACTCCCACTTCTTCTCGTCTATGTATCCAAGGCAGATAAATTTCATAACAGGGTGCTCCTCTGAGTAGTTACAGGTTAGGGTTACCAGTCTGTCATTCCCGCTTTCGCGGGAATGACAGGTTAAGAATTCATCCGTCGACGATCACATTGAAGCCGCCGTAGGCCATGCGCTTGCAGTCGAAAGGCATATTTTCCGGATCACACATTTCCGTGATGCGTGGATCTTCCATGACTTTCTTGTTCACTTCATCGCGATGCTTACGTGATTTGAACACGATCCAGGAGAATACTACCGTCTCGCCATCCTTGAGTGCGGCCATGTGTGGGAACGGCAACACATCCTTGATTTCCAGATCGTCTCCAGCGCATTCGCGGAATTCCAGTGCACCATGCTCGCGCCAGACCTCGCCGGCCTTTTTCGCCATGCGGGTGTACTCCTCCAGTCTGTCCTTCGGTACCGGTAATACAAATCCATCCACGTATTTCATTTTCTATGCTCCTGTTAAGCTTGACTGCTGAAATCAGCACTCATGTCACGAAAACGATCGACAGCCTCGCTTTCCCCGAAGTCTTCCATTTCGAACATCTGCCGTACCTCGATCTGGGCCTCGCCGCCATCGACGGCGGGATTGGGGAAACGTTTCGTCCATTCGAGCGCTTCCTCCCGAGACTTCACATTGATAATTGTGTAACCGGCGATCAGCTCCTTGGTTTCAACAAACGGGCCGTCGCTCACGGTGTGCTTTTTACCGTCGTAATGAATACGCCAGCCCTTTGAACTTGCCTGCAGACCGGAAGCATCCAGTAACACCCCTGCTTTCGCCAGCTCTTCATGGTAATCCGCCATATCGGCGATAAGCTTTTCCTCGGGCATGACCCCGGCTTCCGAGTCTTTGGTTGCCTTGACAATAATCATGAACCGCATGGCTGAATCTCCTGCTGGTATGACTTAGGAATATTTACATCCTGTAGTCGATCAGCAAAGCGCCAGATCGACAGAGACCAGCCTTCAGACAATGGCGGTTGCAAAGGGACGAGAAAAAATTCAACCGTACGGTTGAAGATATTCCGGACTGCGTCTATATTCAACTGTATGGTTGAACAAAATCCGCATCGGCTGGATCACGTCTTCCGCGCCCTCGCCGATCCCACGCGCCGCGAGATGCTGCGTCGTCTCACGGAAGGGGAACTCAGCGTCGGTGAACTCGCCGCCCCCTGCGACATGTCATTCGCCGCGGCTTCCAAGCACATCAAAACGCTGGAAAATGCGGGGCTCGTGCGGCGGCGGATTTCGGGCCGCACCCACCGGTTCCGGATAAAGCCGGACGTGATGGTCGAGGCTTACCGGTGGCTCGGCTTCTATGAGCGTTTCTGGACGGAACGTATCGATGCGCTGGAGGCCGCTCTGAAAACCCGGGATACCAATGACGAAGATACAGCATGACCCTTGAGAATCACTTTGCCGTCAGTGTCAGCAGGGACTTCACGGCTTCATCCGAGCGGGTGTTCGATGCCTGGCTCGACCCGGCGATGATCCGGCACTGGTTCGCGCCCGGCCTGGGTGAAATGGTGCGGGTGGATATTGAACCGCACGTCGGTGGTGCTTTTTATCTCGATCAGCGGCGCGGTGGCGAGATCGCACGCCACTGGGGTCGGTACGTCGAGATCGAACGGCCACGGCGACTCGTATTCACCTGGTGTGTCGACGGCATGGATGCCGAGGATCGGGTCACTATTGAAATCGTTCCCACTGAAGACGGCTGCCGCGTGACGATCACACACCGCATGGATACACGTTTTACGAACTATGGCGACCTGACCAGGCAGGGCTGGGGCATGATGCTGGATGGTCTGGCCAGCGCTCTGGACAAACCCGACACCGAATAAGGAATCTGCTATGAACGAATACGGCACCCTGACCGAGCCGGGCACCATTGTCTTCCGGCGCCTGCTGCCCGGCCCCATAGAACGCGTCTGGGCCTATCTCACCGAATCGGACAAGCGCGGGCGGTGGCTCGCGACCGGTGAAATGGATCTCAGAATAGGCGGGCATGTGGAACTGCGCTTCTTCCATGCCGACCTCTCCCCTGTTCATGAGGAAATCCCGGACAAGTACAAGGACTTTCAGAACGGTGCGAGTTTTACCGGACGCATCACTCGCTGCGAACCACCGCGGGTACTGGCCTATACGTGGTCGGAAAGCTGGGGCGAGGATTCGGAAGTCACGTTCGAACTCACGCCGCAGGATGATCAGGTGCTGCTCGTGCTCACCCACCGCCGCCTCGGCGACAAGCCGGAGACACTGATCAGCGTCGCCGCCGGCTGGCATACTCATCTCGGCATTCTCGGCGATCATCTGCGGGACAGAACGCCGCAGCCATTCTGGTCAACACACGCACGCCTGGAAGCCGAATACGAACGTTTTATTCAGCAATAATAAAAAGGAGGTATTCAATGACGCTTCAGAACGCACCGGCTGTAAAGACACAGATGCTGATTCGCAAACCGGTCGCCGAAGTATTCGAGGCCTTCGTGGATCCCTCCATGACAACAAAGTTCTGGTTCTCCAAGAGCAGCGGGAGACTGGAACCGGACAGGGAGGTTCGGTGGGACTGGGAAATGTACGGGGTTCACGCGCTGGTCAGCGTGAAGGCTGTTGAACAAAACAGGCGGATTCTCATCGAGTGGGAAGACCCACCCTGCCCCGTAGAGTGGCTGTTCACTCCCCGCGCGGACAACACAACCCTCGTCAGTATCGCCAACTGGGGTTTTCACGGCAGTGATGATGAAATAGTGGCCCAGGCTATCGATTCAATGGGCGGGTTCACGATGGTGCTGACAGGCCTCAAGGCTCAGCTCGAGCATGGCATCGCTCTGAATCTTGTGGCGGATCACTTTCCCGACGGGTGTCCACAGTAATCAAAAAGCTTGCCGGATTGCATAGTAAAGCGCAGGAGAAAAAATTGGCACAAAAAATCACACCATTCCTGATGTTGGACGGTGTCGCTAAGGAGGCGATGAATTTCTACGTCTCGTTGTTTGAGAATGCCGGGATCACGCAAATCGAGCACTACAGCCCCGGCGAACCGGGTGCGGAAGGAACCGTCAAGCGGGCCAATTTCACGCTGGTCGGACAGGAACTGATTGCCATAGACAGTCCCGTAAAACATGACTTCACATTTACACCTTCAATTTCCTTGTTCGTCGAGTGCGAAAGCGAAACTGAACTTGAAGAGGCTTTTAAACAACTGTCGGCGGGCTGCGAAGTACTGATGCCGCTCGACAATTACGGATTCAGCAGGAGATTTGCCTGGGTCAACGATCGGTTCGGCCTTTCATGGCAACTTAATCTGCAATAATGATACTCGTAAAATATTAGTTTAACTGGATTGCTTTGTCGGCTCCGCCTCCTCGCAATGACATGTTTTTCAATGGGACAAATCAGGATAATATTACCGGCTGTTTCCACGCCAATTGTCTCCAGGGGATGCATACCGCGCTACACTCCCAATAATAACCATTACCTCCGTCATCGCGAGGCCGACGGGCGAAGCCACCCAGTCAAGTTGGAACTTTTCGAATTTATTCATGAGTATGTGCGGCTCAAGAGACTTCGACGGTTGCCCATCTTGTATAACGCTTTGTCAAGAGACATGCAATCAATTGCATATGTTATGGACTGTGCACGGTTACTACCGATTTCATGTTCGCCAGCCCCTGTTCGAACTGGTCACCGACCATCTTCTCGCAGTCCATGAACAGGCCGATGGCCTTGGCCATAAAATTATTTTGGCCGAACATACTCCAGGTCACCACTGTTTGGTCACCCTCAGGCTCAAAAGTAAATTCGGCGGTATTGGTCGCCTTCATGGGCTTCAGGAAATCGAGCCTGAACCGGATTAATTCGTTCGGACGGCTATCGGTAATGGTCATGCTGCCCTCGCCCACCTCGCGATTGCCCGCCCAGTGCATGACGGCACCCTCACCTGCCGGTGGCCCCTCGAAGGATGCTTTTGCATCAGGATCCAGTTTCGCCCACGGTGACCATGCCTCCCACTTGTGCAGATCATTCACCTGTGCGAACACATGAGCGGGAGGTGCAGGAATGGTAGCCGAGCGCGTGACGCGGAAATCTGCAGGCTGCAGAGCGACAACAACGGAAAATACAGCCACGAGTACGGCAAGACCGATCAGAATTATCTTGAGCATGGTTATTCTCCTCTTTTATCGGCAGGTATCCATCAGCAGGACTAACCCTAAAACAGGGTATAAAAATGCCCCGCTTTTTCAGCCTGGTAATTGAAATACAGACGCAGGCTGCTCTTTGGGAGGCCCTTTTTCTCCAGGAGTGTATCGAACTCGAACATGACTATTTCTGCGTGAACATTGTCTGTGCGGCCTCGGCTATTTCCTCCGGGCTGGGATCACTGATGTGTGTGGCCAGAGACCACGAATGGCCAAACGGATCGATTACGACACCGTAGCGGTCGCCCCAGAACATATTCTCAGGCGGCATCATGACAGTCGCACCCGCCTCTTCAGCCCGTCGGACAGCGGCATCACAATCCTCAACGTAGCGGTGAATCGTCGCCGGTGTGCCACCGAGCGCCTTTGGCGAACGCGAACTGCCGTCACAAAACTCAGGAAAGTCATCGGTCAGATACAATGGTCTGCTATCGATGCGGATTGCCGCGTGCAGAATCTTGTGACCATCCGGAGCGGGTACACGGCCGGTTTCCTCGGCACCGAACGCCTTCTTGTAGAATTCAATCGCGTCGGCACAGGGATCGCAAACAAGATGGGGAATCAGGCCTTCCTGGCCGCTGGGAATGGGATTGGTCATTGTCTTGTCTCCTTTCGTTTGGTTAAAGATAGTGATCAGGCTATGTCCGTCAGACGAGAGATGTCCGATATTATTCCCGGTTGTATTTAGCCATAGCGCCGATCCTGCCTGAGTTCCTCCTCGATCGGCCGTACCTCGATAGTGCCGAGACGTGCCGAGGGCCATTTCGATGCAATCTGTATGGCGTCGTTGAAATCTCTCGCCTCGATCAGGAAAAAACCGCCAAGCTGTTCCTTGGTTTCCGCAAAAGGACCATCCGTCGTCAGCAGTTTGCCGCTCCGGACCTGCAGAGTCGTTGCGGTCGTAGCACTTTGCAGAGCCTGTGTGGCAATCAGATGACCGCTTTTTTTCAGAGACTCTACATAATCCAGGGTTTCCTTTCTCAGGACATCCCACTCACTCGGCGACAGCGCATTGAGCTTTTGTTCTTCTTCGTAGGCCAAGCACAGGTACTTCATCAGGCACTCCACATTTACAATTTAAATACATCTTTCGAAAAGATATCCGCTTCGGTATTTTCGAGAATGTTAAAAGCAACTTACGTTGCACTCGCCCACACTCGCGGCTCGTCTTCATAATCGTCGTGACGCCGAACCCAGTCCATGATCTCTTTCTCGTTGCGGCCTTTCGGCGTGATATCCAGATAAATAAATACGCCATTCACCTCCTCGTTGCCGCGCGCATAGCTGGAATATGTGTGGAATACGTCGCCATTCCCATCCTTGTAGAAGACGCTGAGACCCGGCAGTTCATCATAGCCTTCAACCTCAGCATAGTTGTAATACACCTTGCCCTGTGCGAGTTCTTGCTTGGTGAACGATACATAGTAATCGTAATTGAAATCGCTGCCATAGGAAGATGCCCACTTCGCATTCCAATCCATGCGTTGTCTGTACGCTTCAATTTTCTCGAGAGGTGCACGCGACACACGCACATAGGTCACGTCGTGATTTTCCAGGTGTATGATCGCACCCTCGGCATGATCAGCCTCTAGCGAGCAGCTCGGACAACCCGCATCCCAGTCGGGATGAAACATGAAGTGATGGATGATCAGCTGGCTGTTCCTGCCGAACAGATCGGCAAGCGTTTTCTTTCCTTCCAGTGTATCGAAGGTATATTTTTTCTCAACTTTCACGCTGGGGAGTTTGCGCCGCTCGGCGGCAACGAGATCGCGCATCCGCGTCAGCGCTTTTTCGTTCTTCAGATGCGCCTTGCGTGCTTCGAGCCACTCCTCACGAGAGACGACTCTTGCATGTTCCATCGTACTGTTATTCATGATGTCTTCTCCTTTGGTTTGGGTTCCCGGGAGCTTTTCACGACACCGGTGTCGGGGCGAAGTTTCTTTATGGCAAGAACACCAAGTCCGCCCGCCGAAGTTGCACCGGCCAGCCAGCAGGTTATGGTTGCGAGACAGGCGGGACACATGGTTCTGATACTCCGGTTCTGATTGTCAGGGATGCAGTTCGTCGATCGGCCGCACTTCGATGCCACCAAGTCGGGCCGAGGGGAACCTGGCAGCGATCTGGATGGCTTCGTTCAGATCCCGCCCTTCAACAAGCCAGAAGCCGCCGATCTGCTCCTTGGTTTCGGCAAAGGGACCGTCCGTAGTTAACAGCTTGCCATTACGGACCCGTACCACGGTGGCCGTATCAACGGATTTAAGACGCTCGGAAGCAATGTAGTGCCCGCTTCTGCGAAGCTCTTCAATGTGAGCCACGGTCTCATCCATGACAGCTTGCCTTTCATGCTCCGACAGGGCGTTCAGCTTATTCTCCTCGGTGCAGCAAAACAGCAGGTATTTCATCGCTTGCTCCTCATCACGCTAGCCGTAATATCAATTGATAGTTGTCTGCTGTAACAATGCATCGACAACGGGTCATCAGGGCCGGTACATAAACTACGGCCGCAATTCACGAACCGGGCGGACTTCGATACTGCCAACCCGAGCCGGTGGAATCTTCGCGGCGACCTGGATGGCCTCGTCGAGATCGCGGGCATCGATGAAATAAAAGCCGGCCAGCTGTTCCTTGGTTTCGGCAAACGGACCGTCCGTAACGGATACCTTGCCGTTGCGAACCCGCACGGTCGTGGCGGTCTGTACCGGCTCCAATGCCTCGCCGCCGAGCAGATGCCCGCTGTCGGCGAGTGACTGGGCACAGGCCATGCACTCGGCATCTTTGGGACTCTCCGGCAGGGAGTGCAGTTTGTCTTCGTCACTGTAGACAAGGCAAAGGTATTTCATGGTTTCCTCCAGAACTGACCCAACAGCTATGGTTAACCGATAGTCAAACGGGACGGCTCTGATTCGACAGCCGGCGTATACGAATCCAGTTCCTGGATTGGCCGCACCTCGACACAGCCCAGGCGACCCGGCGGGATATTCGAGGCGATGCGGATGGCCTCGTTCAAATCCCTGGCCTCGATCAGGTAAAACCCTCCCAGTTGCTCCTTCGTTTCAGCGAACGGGCCGTCTGTAACGGACGCCCTGCCGTTCCGGGTTCTTACGGTAGAGGCGGCTTGCGCGGGAGAAAGTCGGGCGCTGGCAATCAGATGACCGCTTTTCTTCAGGCTCTCGCAGTGTGCCAGGCATTCGTTTACCACAGCCTCGACCTCGTCGCCGGACATGGTTTCCAGCTTCTTCTCTTCATTGTAAATAAGGCACAGGTATTTTATTGTTGTCTCCATAACCTAATGAAATGGCTGTATTTACTCTATAGTCGTTTTGGGAGGACCAAGATCGACATGCGCACAATAAAAAAGCCGGCCAGCGCCACAGTAGATTCCGCCTGCCGGATAATAATAGGCGATAACTTGCGAGTTGCGGGAACTGCGCGCAATAAAAAAGCCGGCCTGAAGCCGGCTTTTACAATCTTTTCTGTCATTAGCGCAGGTGGTGAGCGGCCTGTCGCTCTTGCCGATACAACGCTTCTCTTCGCCATCTGCTAAAGCATGGCTCTATGATCAATCAAATACTTGTATACCTTTTCATAGCCTTTCTTTAATGAAGGGGTGGTGATGGTACAGTACGATCGCCGTTTGCCTCATCGCGTGCTGGGAGAGGCGGTGACGGCACTATGCGATCGCCGTTTCTCTCGTACCCGGCCGGGATTGGCGGCGACGGTTCGCTATTGTGATGGACAGCCGGTGATACCGAGTCTGAGCTTGTTCTGATCTGATCCCCCTGCTTCCGGAGCTTGGCATGCGCCTGGATAAGACGAGGAGATTGTGGATTTACCTTCGCAGCACGCTGCAGCATTTCATCGGCATGCCGTAAATTTCCTCTCGCCATAGCATCGAACGCTATGAACAGATAAAGATCAAGAATCCTTTGAAGTCCTTCACGCGCTTCCTGGTTATCCGGGTCATCCTCAAGGATTGACTGGTATTTATCATAGGCGTTATTACCTGGTGGTGTAGTCAGCCGCCTAGCCGCCAAGTCTGCACGCGCCGCTACCAATTGGTCCTCGATGTCGGTCTGCTGCTGGGCGCGATCCATGTCAGTGCCCGGAGAACCGGATTGCAGTTCCTGTGATTCGCGGGGGGTGGTTGCTGTGGATTCCAGGTCCACCACGGTGTCACGCCCGATGTTTGTTATGGATTCCACTTCGGGTTCGTTTACCGCCGGGGTTGCTTCATTCTCTGGCTGAGCCTGACTAGTTTCCGATAGTTGCTGTTTTAATGCACCTGTTTGCTCGGCCGCTAGTTCACGCGGTGCTTCAGGCTGCTGATCCGGCACGGAATGAGCACTTCTGTCAGATTCCTCGGCAACTTCCATGTTATTCTCCGAGCCGGCACCGAACTGCTTCAGTTGCTGAAGCACGGCGGGATCGTTCATAAGCGTCAGCAAAACCATGGCCACGAGTCCACAAGCCGCAACGGCCAAGCTGCCCTTAATTACATAACGGTAGATTCCATGACGGCGGCGATTTTCCGGTTCTGCCTCTGGTAACAATCCTGCCTGCAGTTCTAATGGCACCATTGTAGGAAGATCATTAAACGCAGCTGCTGATCCCGCCTCTCCTTCCGACCGGATTTTGTCCGTATAAGAATTGCGCACAACGCGGGAGTCCGGGTACCTGCCGGACCGGCTATGCGGCTGTGGTGACTCGCCATCCGCGCTGAACCTCCTGGGGATAGACGCTTCAGTCGACGCCGGCTTTTGTCTCGGGTGCAGACCGTTTTTCCGTTCCTCAGCCGAGGCCGGTTTCTGGTTCTGCCGTGGACTCCTTTTCCAGCCCTCAGCCGAGGCTGGTTTCTGGTTTGGCCGTGGATCCTTTTTCCAGTCATCAATAATCTTGTCAACTTTCTGAGCAATCTGCTCGGTTGCCACGTCCTCATTCTGATTCGACGGCTGCTCCTTTTTCCAGTCGTCAATTACTTCACCGACTCTCCTGTCAATCTGGTCTGTCGCCACGTCTCCATCATCTTCATCTTCTTCTGGCTGTGTAGCATCGGCATCCATTGGCTGTGTGGGAGCATCCGCATACACGTAGTCATCAAATTCCTGGCGCCAGGTGGCAATATCCTGTGGACGATCCTGTGCCCGGTAAGCCAGAGCATGATCGATAGCCCTCAGAAAACCCTGGCTATAAGTTCCGGATACGAGTTCAGCTGATGGCACAAAATCATCTTCACCATTCATTATGGCTTCACTGCGATCCACCGCCGATGAGGGAGCCTGGCCGGTTACGGCCCGATACAGAGTCGCTCCAATGCCGTATATATCACTCCAGGGGCCCTGCAAGTTGCTATTGTTGGTGTATTGTTCAATCGGGGCATAGCCGGGTGATATCAGTCTGGTCACATCCTGTGTCTGTTCCTTAATCGACTGGCGCGCCGAACCGAAATCCAGCAAGACCGGTGTGCCATCTTTGCGGATATAAATATTCGAGGGTTTGATATCGCGGTGTATAAAACCGGTGGCGTGTACTTTTTCCAGACCATCCAGAAGCGGCTTGGTAATCTTAGTGAGTTCATCTTCGCTCAATGTACGCCGCTGTTTAAGCAGATCGGCAAAACTCACGCCACTTTCATAGTTCATAACCATGTAGGCGGTGCCGTTTTCCTCAAAGACATTGAGGACCCGGATGATATTCGGATGTTCAAACTTGGCCAGTGTGCGAGCCTCACTGAGGAAACGTTCCATGGCCCATTTGTAATTTTCTGCCACATCGACGGGCAGTGTCCCGATCTCTGCCGAGTCGTCCTTGCGCGAGCAGTAGTGATTGGGAAAGAACTCCTTGATGGCCACAGGTTTTTTCAGGTTGATATCCTCGGCCAGATAAGTAATGCCGAATGTACCATGACCCAGGACACGACCGATGCGATACCAAAGTAATCGGTGGCCGCTTTCAAGAGCGCCTTGCGAACGATATAAAATCATAATGGCTTGGGGGCAGTTGTAATCACAAATAACTTCTGACAACTTGTGTCGGATTTTGTTACATAACTCATCCGGTATGCAGTCTATCCCGTATCCTGGCCGGCAACCCGCAACCTCTAAAAATTGTACGTTAATTCAATAAGATAAAATTCCGGCAGCCATGATTAGTCACTCTGGCAACATCCTACGGGGCCACATCCGATACTACCGCTCATGGTGAGAATTATAGCCGGGTCGACCGGGGACTCAATACTAAGATATGAGGCAGGTTAACTGAAAAATCAACTCACATGGAATGCCATTCTGGTGATTGTAAGCGGGCTGAACCCCGCCCGGAATAATCATGAACCAAGAAGATTGAGTTCACGCACCAAGTCTGTGCAGCAGTTCGTTCGCCTTGTCAGTACCATTTTCAAACACAATAAATGCACTCAGGCGTTCACGTGGATCATTGTCACCGCGGACGATGCCGTACTCCGTAGCAGGATAGAGTCTGTCCAGAAATGATTTAAGCGCCGGCTCAAATATCTGCCAGGCCTCGTCCGTATTAGGCGCGGCCAAACGATCATTTGAGAAAACCTGCAGTTCACCATAGTTAAAGTTAATCCTGTCTCTGGTTTCCTCGGCCTCTTCCAGCAATTTGCAGGCCGCAAGGTTCTTGCGGCAAACGGCCGCCAGCCGTTCAGCTAGAGTGGTCTCCTGCATCGGCTGCTTGCTGTAATAAAGAAAACCGCGCTTGTCACCGGTCTCATCGACGGCATAGTTACCTTCGTAGGCAATCAGCATGGTGCCCGGTCCGGCCGGGACGTGGCTATATTCGGCGACGTCTATCATGACACCTTCGAGCTTGCCTTCCTGAATCCATTTATGAAAAACCGGAATGAAGTCCGTCAGCGGCACGTCGTCGCCTTTGGCAATGTAGAATTTGATGCCTATTCTGTGCAAATCCATAATCTTTTCCTGATTAAGCATTTGCTGTACTGACAGCCTTTTTCTTATCCTTGCCGAGTGCGGCCTTGCGCGCGGCGCTGGCCTGTTCGATCAACCGGGCGTTGCAGGCGTGCGCGGCTTCGATGAAAAGCTGGGTTTCTTCCAACAGCAGCCGTACCTTATCCGCGGTGTATTCCCGATTCTTGTCCTCATAGCGGTTGAACAGGTATTCGGCAAACTTACCGCCGGCGTATTTGTCATGGAACAGCCCGGTATCGTAGTAGCGCTTGCGGAATTCCGGCACAACCTGGTCCGGATCGTCCGGTATGTCCTGATTCTCCAGGCGCACCAGACCACCGGCCGCCGCAACCATGGCCTGAAACGCGGTTTCATCGGCTTTCTGGTAGTTGCCTTCCTCGTGCTGCAGCTGTGCTTCAAAGTACAGGCGTTCGGCATTCTGCAGATCAAAGTCGATACGCGAGACCACCTCGCCGGCGCATTCACCGACGCCGATGTCGCTGATGCTGTATTCACGCGGATCGCGCCAGTCCGAATAATAGGACGGATCGAGTTCGTACGGCGGCACAGCCGAGAGTTCATCGACGACCTTCTTCAGTTCGCGCTTGCCGATACGTTGAATAAACGCCTGGAAGGCTTCATTGCCCTGGCGTTCTTTCAGATAGTGTTCGGTAATGCGATCGATGAAGTCCGGTACGCGCTTCGACGGCACCGCACCGATTGTCAGGCCATATGAACCGCCGTTATTTTCCCACTGGCCGCCGAGCACCACGCGAAAGTGCGGCACTGTAGTACCACCGATCTTGCGCGACACGCCATAGAAACCGAGATCGGCGAGATGATGCTGGCCGCAGGAATTGAAGCAGCCGCTGATCTTGATGTGCAGTCCCTGGATGGAACTGTCGAACTGCTGGTACTTGGTCGCCAGGCGTTCGTGCAGTTCGCCGGCCAGACCACGCGACGATGAGATACCCAGCTTGCAGGTATCGGTTCCCGGACAGGCGACAACGTCGAAAATGGTACCGGCACCGGGCTGGGCCAGTCCGACATTTTTCAGATCCTCATACAGGGCTGGGAGATCGGCCTCGGCGACCCAGCGCAGCACTATGTTCTGCTCAACAGTCAGACGTACGTTATCGCCACAGTACTTGCGGGCGATGTCGGCCAGCTGGCGCATCTGCCAGGAAGTCAGATCACCCAGCGGCAGCGCGACGGTGGCGGTGGTGTAACCCTGCTGCTTCTGGCGGTAGATGTTGGTCGCGCGCCAGGTTTCGAATCCGGCGTCTGACATGCCAGCGGTAAGTTTGGCCGGTTCCCTGACCGGGCTTTCCTCCCAGGCACGGACATCGTCCAAATAGCCGGTCCAGCGATCATCTTGCGGCAGAATCGCACGCTCTTCCAGCACCAGCCGGCGGAACTCGTCGATACCGAGTTTCTCGATCAGGAACTTGATACGCGCACGACCGCGATTGCGCTTTTCACCCAGGCGCGCGAAGACGCGCGAGATGGCCTGTGCCAGTGGCAGGATTTCCTCTTCCGGCACGAATTCGTCGAACAGCTTGGCTTCGTACGGCACGGCGCCGAGGCCGCCACCGACGTACATTTCAAAGCCGCGCTTTTCTTCACCGTTAACGGTTTGCTTTCGCGCGATAAAACCCAGATCGTGAATATTGGTCAGACCACAGGCCTTGCCCTTGCAGCCGGAGAAGGCAACCTTGAACTTGCGGCCGAAATCCTGCGTGTCGGGATGGCCGAGCAGAAAGAACGCCATCGCCTTGGAATACGGCGTGACATCGAAACTTTCATCATTGCAGACACCGGCTATCGGGCAGGCGGTGACATTGCGCACACCGTTGCCGCAGGCTTCGCGGGTGGTGATGCCGACCGCCGCCAGGCGCCGCTGCAGGTCGGGGGTGTCGTCAATATGAATGTAATGCAGCTGGATGTCCTGGCGCGTGGTGACATGGCAGATTGCGTCCGAGTATTCCTCGGCCAGGTCGGCCAGGACTTCCATCTGTTCGGCGTTCATGCCGCCGAACGGAATCTTGATGCGCATCATGCCGGGTGCATCCCAGAGGGTGTCCGGGCCCTTGGTCGCATCGGTCGGATAATGCAGTTCGCGGGTTTCAACACCGTCGTGGCGCTGGCCGTTATCATAGCGCTGGCCATAGGCGCCGCGGCGCAGGCGCGTCTCGGCGAACAGCTTATCGTCGATCTTGCCCTGTTTCTTCAGATTGATCTGGGTTTCGAAAGTATCGATCTCCTGGGCCAGATCAGCGGGCATTTGGTCTTGTAATGTGTCTTTCCAGGTCGTCATAGGCAGGTTCCGGAGTTCAAATGCAGCCGGCGGCAGGCCAGCAACAGCCTCCCGCCTTTTTCAGCGTCGTGCAAGATAGCAACTATACCATATTCAGAAAAGGGCTAATTACAACTATCTATATGAAAAATGGTTATTAAATGCCTGGCCGCCACACCCCTGCCAGCCGTTCAGCTTTGTTTCAGACGACATTCAGCTTAGCTTCAGCCGACCCGCGTAACCTGCTCGTCACTTGCTTGTTCAAGTCAACTCACAAGGAGATAGCAAATGACCCACATGACTAAAAAAGATTACGCCTTAATCGGCGCCAGTGCCATGCTCGGCCTGAGCCTGGTTCTGACTGCCGGTGTCACCCAGGCCGACGACCCGGTTAAGGATCGTCCGGAACCGAGCATCTCGATGGAAGAGATCGCCACCAAGATGGAGCAGAAGTACGACGGCAAGGTGACCGAGATCGAACTCGACCGTGAATGGGGCGGCGACGTCTATGAAATTGAAATCCGTGGCAAGGACGGTTATGAATACGACGTCGAAGTCGACGCCAATAGCGGCGAAATTGTCAAGGAAGAGCGTGAGCGCGAAGACTGGTAAACCGGGAATATGATTGTCCGGTATACATTTCACAATGCGTAAGCCCGGATCCCCGCTGATTGTCAGCGGGGATTTCTTTCACTGACAGTAGTCATTCAATATCCATAAGTCATAACGCCAGAGAAAGCGCATGTATCTAAACTTTCTAATAAAGGCTTTCATTATTGCCATCATCACGTCGGCGGCAATCCATGGTCGGGCGGCCGGGCCCTATGCCGATACGACCGGCGAGCCGCTACGGTTCGCCGATATGGATATCGATGACGTCATGCGCCTGAAGGAGTCCGGTGAGATTCTGCCGCTGGAAAGCGTATTACAGCGCGTCAGGGATATTCAACCCGGCCGCGTGATCGAGATCGAGCTGGAAAAGGAGGATGGCCGCTATGTCTACGAGCTGGAAGTCGTCGATGAACGCGGTGTGGTCTGGGATATCGACATCGATGCCCGGAACGGTGAACTGATTGAACGTGAACGTGATGACTGAACGACCGATGCTAAGGGCATACTGTCATGTCTGGTAGTAAAATCCGAGGCGGGCTGATTGCCGCGGGCCTGGGACTGGGCTTCATCGGCGGCTGCGTGATCATGGTGCTGCTGGCCGATGAAATCTACGAGAATTTCCGTATACCCGCCGGCTGGACGCCGACCATACTGCTGGACGAAGATAACGCCATGCGCGAACTGATCCGCAGCGGCGCGATTCTGTCACCCGACGAACTGATTGAAACTCTCGAAGCCGAGATGGACGGCCGCGTCACCGATATCGATTTCGACCGTGGCTTTCTCAGGGACCATTACGAATTCGAGCTGATTGATGCTGAACAGCGTGAATGGGATATTGAAGTCGACGCGGAAAACGGCGACATCATTAACCGCAGGCGCGACTGGAACTAGAGCACCCGCGCTGGGACGGCTATTTTGTCGCTGACTCATTATAATAACAAACCTGCCGGCCCGGCCGGCGCCATGAACGTGGGCCTATGCGTCTGTTACTGGTTGAAGATGATGCTGCGCTGCTGGCAGAGCTGAAACAGTCTCTGCAACGCGCGGGGTTTGCCGTTGATACCGCCGATAATGGCGAAGATGGTGAGTTCCTCGGCAGCACCGAACCCTACGACGTGGTAGTGCTGGATCTCGGTCTGCCGAAACTGTCCGGCATGGAAGTGCTAAAAACCTGGCGCGGACAGAACAATGACGTGCCGGTGGTGGTGCTGACCGCCCGCGACGCCTGGCATGAAAAAGTCGACGGCTTCAAGGCCGGCGCCGATGATTATCTCGGCAAACCGTTTCACACTGAAGAATTGCTGGCACGCATACAGGCCGTACTGCGACGCCGCCACGGCAAGGCGCAGGCTATGCTCACCGGCGCCGGATTGACACTGGAAGCGGACAGCCAGTCGGTCAGTGACAGCGAAGGTAACAGCCATAGTCTTACCGGCATGGAATATCGCCTCCTGCATTACATGATGTCGCATCCCGGTCGGGTGTTATCCAAAACGCGGCTGTCGGAGCATGTCTACGACGGTGGACATGAAACCGACAGCAATACCATCGAGGTCTATATTCGCCGATTACGCAATAAACTCGGCAACAATATTATCCAGACCCGTCGCGGTCAGGGTTATGTCTTCCCGGATGGCAACTGAGCCGTGCGGTCCCTGAAGACCACCCTCGGGCTGGGTCTTTTCGTCAGCCTGATCGCTATCGTGCTGCTGCAATGGTGGCTGGTCAGTTATACCTTTCGGGAAATCACGGAAAATTATCTCATGACGCGCCTCCAGCGCGATGTCGACATGCTGCTCGGCGGTTTGCGGTTTCCACCCAACGGTCAGGTGCGTTTGCAACTGGATCAACAGACCTATTTTGATGACCGGCCGTTTTCAGGTCATTACTACCAGATCAATGTGGGTGACCGGATGTTGCGCTCGGATACCCTCTGGGATCAGAATCTGAATGTCAGCCAGGCAGCAGTCGGCGAGCAGCATCAGCAGCGTCTGGCCGGCCCGCTGGATCAGCAGCTGCTGGCGCTGACTCAGGGTTTCAGTAAACGTGGACAGACGATCTCAATCACAGTGGCGGAGGATATCTCCGCGATTCTGGCTGAAATCGCCGACTTCCAGACACGCTATCTGCTGATATCCGGTGCGCTGCTGCTGTTGCTGTTACTGCTGCAGCAATTACTGATGCGCCAGACCCTGTTACCGCTGAAAGGCGTGCAACGTGATCTGCAACACCTATCGCGCGGTGAGATCCGCACCGTGCGCGAAACCGTGCCGCATGAACTGCTGCCACTGGTGCGCGAGGTCAACCGCCTGCTGCAGTTGCTGAACCAGCGCGTGGAACGCTCGCGGCGCATGGTCGGCAATCTGGCACACGCCCTGAAAACGCCGCTCAGCGTACTGCGACAGACCGGCCAGTCCACCGCCCTGGAAAATCACCCCACGATCCGCGAGCAGATACTCAATCAGACCAATATCATTCATCAACGCCTGGAACGGGAACTGAATCGTGCCCGCCTGGCCGGGGACAGCAATACCGGCGCGCGCTTCTGCCCGGGCGAGGATCTGCCGGCGCTGATGACCATGCTGGAACAAGCCTACAGTGAACGCGGCATCCGGCTGACGCTGAGACAGAATCACAGCGGCTACTGGCCGGCCGAGCGTGAGGATATGCTGGAACTGAGCGGTAATCTGATCGATAACGCCTGCAAGTGGGCGCAGACACAGGTGCTGGTCACGATTGCCGCCGATCCGGCTATTGGTCTCAGCGTGGAAGACGACGGACCCGGTTGCCCGGCGGAACTGCGTGACATGCTCGGCGAGCGTGGCAGACGCATGGATGAACAAACCGACGGTCATGGACTGGGACTGGCCATCGTCCGTGACATTGTCGATCACTATGATGGCGAACTGGCATTCAGCGAATCAGCGCTGGGTGGATTGCATGTCAGTGTCAGCCTGCCGGATAAATAGCCGCCGCAGGGGTCAAGCCGTCTGCTCACTTATTTAGAAAGGATGCCTTCAGCACGCATCAGTGCCCGGGGTAATTGCGTTCGCAGCTGCAGCTGGCTGTCTTGTTCAATATCAAAGTTGGCAGTAAAAAAGTATACGGCCGTGTCCTTTTCAACCCAGCCGACCCACCAGCCGATACCGGGCCCGGATCGATCACCGTAACCCGGCATGCCAAGACTGTAGCCCGACTTCGCCCGCAGAACATGTATCGCATCGGCTTCCGCCAGCAGCGCGTCTTTAACAATCAACTGATGGTCTTCTGAGAACGGAAGTCCATCGGCATATAGTTGCCGCAGGAATGCGATCTTTTCCATAGCCGAGATTCTCAGATCGCCGTCGAGCCAGAACCGGTCGATACCACCGCCGATATCGGCATTACCGTAATCCATGCGATTAAGATGCTCCTGCATTTGATTTTCCCCGATCCGCCGGGCAAACCCCTGGTAGACGGGCACCACCGAGTTCTGCATGGCGCCACGCAGATTGAAGTCCTGCTGCCAGATTTCATAGGCCCGCGGCTGACCATCCCAAGGCAACAGCTGCCGGCCGCTTGCGATCACGCCCGTTTCAAGCGCGATCAGTGAATGTGGGATTTTGAACGTTGAGGCGGGAATGAAGCGTTCACCGGCCCGGCGGCTGTTATTCGTCTGGCAATGATTCACCTCACACAGAACAAACACGCCCCTGACAGCACTATCTTTGAATCGTGCCTGCCAGTCGGCACGTTCGGTCAGTTCCAGACCTGTGACCGGAATTGCATAACACGTCAGCAGAATGAAGCCCAGCAGTTTCAGCATAACCAACCCGGGGGGGAAGATGTTTCAATGATCAAAACAACAGATAACGCAGGAAAACCGGACTCCAGTCATCGACGCGCTTGATGACAAAGCGTGTCAGGATATCCATGATGGTCGCCGAGCTGTCCTGGATCGGAGCGTACTCGGGAATCTGTGCCGGCGGCAGATCGTCGAGCGTGCGCGGTGCCTGTTCGATGAGCGCGTTGCGGGTGGAGTCATCCTGCATCGCTGCCATGAAGACTTCGTAACATTCCAGCAATCGGGTGATGTCTGCGTCGTAACCCGGATACTGTCCCATCACCCAGATCAGCCGTTCCAGCGGCGTCAGCGTGAGCTTGTCCAGCAGCCAGCCGATTTTGTCATCACCGGCCTGACGGCTGCATTCACCGAGCAGCAGCAGCAGGCCGGCGTACATGGTCAGGCGACTGGTGCGCAGCTTGGCGTTGCGGATATACCAGCTGTCGTCGTGTTCAATTTTCAGTTCGAACTGCTGCCAGGCAGCGTAGGCACGATAATAGCGGATCAGATCATTCAGCAGGTAAGTCCATTCCCTGGTCGGATCCTGTGCCAGAAAACCAGTGGCATACCATTCCAGCACGCGCTGCTGCAGTTGGTGAAAACCTTCAGGACGGAACAGCGGCTGACAGTCCAGCAGACTCTGCAGCCGCTTGCCGAAGACATTCCTGCGCTCGTCCAGATTGCCCAGTGAGGCGATCCGGGTCAGGGCGCCGATACTGGCAGGTTCGACAAAAATGCCCCATGACTTGGGCATACGCAGGCCGAGCGGTTCCAGCCGTTCCCAGACGGTTTCCATCACTTGCCGGGCTTCCGGGCCATCGAGCGGTAGCGCATCCGCCACCACCACGATCAGATCACAGTCAGAATGCGGCAGCGCCTCCATGCGGCCGAGAGAACCGGCAGCGGCCAGGCTGACAATCTCTGAACTGTTGAAATCCCGGAGCGCGGCCCGGACCTCCGCCAGGATGGAGGATGAATGATCCCACGCCTGCCGTAACACCGGACAACGATCGAAACAGGCAGGACCATGCCAGTCGCGCAGGGCGGCGTAAACCGGTACTTCACCCTGTACTACACTTAACCGGTGATTCAACGGAAGTGACTTCCCGTGCTGATAATGGGCCGGGTAATGTACACGGAACAGACGCGGCGATCAGCCACCTGCCGGATTCATGCGCGCCGCTATCAAGGCTGAATTGTCGATACCACTTGCCGTGACACTTTCAGCATGCTGATGTAAACGGCCTGATCGCCGCGGACTTTATGCCGACGCCCCATCGCCGGGCGCCGCTTTGAAAGCACCGGCCAGGTTCTGCTGAATATGCGCCGGTACCGCTTCATAATGACTGAAAGTCATCGAAAACGCGCCCTCGCCTGCAGTCAGAGACTGCAGTCTGGAAGAATAATTTTCCAGTTCGGCCAGCGGCACGATGGCGTGAATGGCCGTGGTGCCGTTGGTTTTCGGCCGGGTGTCGCTGATGCGGCCGCGACGGGTGGACAGATCCGAGGTAATGTCGCCCAGTGCCGTCGCCGGTGTTTCGATATCGGCCTCTACCAGCGGTTCGAGCACTACCGGCCGTGCCTTGTGTACAGCCTCGAGAAACGCCTTGCGACCTGCCGCGATAAAGGCCACTTCCTTGGAATCCACCGAATGATGTTTGCCATCGTAAACCGTGACGCGGATGTCCTGTAGCGGATAACCGGCGATGGCTCCTTCCTCCATGGCCTGGCGGACGCCTTTCTCGACAGCCGGAATAAACTGCCGCGGTATTGCGCCGCCCACTACCGCATCGACGAATTCGAAACCGCCACCACGCGGCAGGGGTTCGACGCGCAGATAAACTTCGCCGAACTGACCGGCGCCACCGGTCTGCTTCTTGTGGCGATAATGGCCCTCGGCGGGCACAGTGATCGTTTCACGATAGGCGATCTTGGGTGGATGCGTGTCGACCTCGACGTGATAACGCTTCTCCAGCTTTTCAAGCACGATCCGCAGATGCAGTTCGCCCAGTCCGCGCAGTACCGTTTCGTTGAAACTGGCATGGTGCTCAATAAGCAGGCTCGGGTCCTCGGCAGCGAGTTTCTGCAACGCGTCCGACAGTTTCTGCTCGTCGCCGCGGCTGCGGGCGGTAATCGCCAGCCCGAACATGGGCGGTGCGGATTCCAGCGGCTGCAGGTGGATATGATCCTCATCATGGGAATCGTGCAGAACCGCATCGAAATGAATGGCATCAACCTTTGCAACGGCGCAGATATCGCCGGGAATACCGCGTTCCACTTCCGTATGATCCTTGCCCTGCAACCGGAACAGATGACCGACTCTGAACGGCTTGCGGCCATCACCGATGAACAGCTGACTGTCACGGCTGATGGTACCCTGATGGATGCGGAAAACGGCCAGTCTGCCGACGAACGGATCGATGCTGATCTTGAAGACGTGGGCGAGCACATGCCGGGCCGGATCGGGCATCACGCCGACCGGCACCGAGGTCCCGTTGGTCGCTTTCATAAACAGCGGCGGATTGCCTTCTGCAGGATTGGGCATCAGTTCGGCAAACACGCGCAGCAGTTCATCGATACCCGCCCCCGTTGCTGCCGATACGAAACACACCGGGACCAGATGGCCCTCGCGCAGGGCGGCCTCAAACGGTTCATGCAACTGGGCCGGGGTGAGTGACTGACCCTGTTCGAGATAGCGCTCCATCAGAGCTTCATCCAGCTCGACCACCTGATCGACGATTTCCGTATGCGCAGTGTCAACGGAGGCAAAATCGGTATCCTGCGACTCCGGATCGAAGAAACAGTCGATGACGCGGCTGGCCCCGCCGGCCGGCAGATTGAGCGGCAGGCATTCGTGACCGACAGTCTCGCGGATCTGGTTGAGCAATGCCGCCAAATCGACACCGGCCGCATCGATATGGTTAACAATGACAATGCGATCATGACCGCGTTGCGCGGCCGCTTCGAGCATACGCTGGGCGACCGGTTCGAGACCGACGGCTGCATTAATCACCACCGCGCAGGTCTCCACCGCCGGTAAAACCGCCAGCGCGCGACCGAAGAAATCGGGACAGCCAGGGGTGTCGATGAGATTGATATGGACATCCCGATAGTCGAAATGCACCAGCGCACTTTCCAGCGAATGACCGTGCGACTTCTCGAGTTCGTCGAAGTCGGCCACGGTCGTGCCCTTCTCGACCGAGCCTGCCATGCCGAGCACGCCGGCCCGGGCCAGCAACGCTTCGGCCAGCGTCGTCTTGCCGGCGCTCATATGCCCCGTCAGAACGATATTGCGGATCGATTCAGTGGAATAGTCGGCCATCCTCCGTGCCTCCACGATTGTTGACGACATTTTGTTCAGAACGACACTATTCCCGGCGATCAGAAGCGCCGGAAAAGGTCATTCATAAACTGAGTATAGCGGGCACACGGGTAACATCAGCCCTTCAGTTGAAAGGCGGGGATTTACGGGCGAGAAAGCCCGCGGAATATTCAAACGAAGTGGTAACGGGCGAGCAGGGCGCGACCCTTGCGGGTCAGATAGCCATCCGCATCGATAAAGCCGAACTGTCTGGCCAGTCCCAGCAATTGTTCCGGCCATTCCTTGGGCAAATAGACCAACCCATCCCCATAGCGGTGTTCCAGCACCTGGGCAATGCGGGCTTCCAGACTCTGCAGGCTCCCGGTTGTTTTATTTGTATACATATCTTTGTTTAATCAATGGAAAAGCGGATCCGGTGGTAACAACCGGCACCGGATCCGCAGCAGCACTACCACTCTAATCAATCAGTAAATGAATAACTTAACTCCCACTTATGATATAGACAATTTAAATTTAAATGTCAAATATTAGTTATTATTAATTGTTTTTATTAGTTTTTAAGGCTTGTGCGATCCCGCAAGGTATCTGTGACTGCGCATTTCACACAGCCGGCTGATCGTGCGCTGGAAGTCGGTGGCATGGCGCTGACCGTAGTACAGAGAGTGGGGGGATTCGGCCGCGGTCATGATCAGTTTGACGCCACGGTCGTACAACTCGTCAATCAGCGTAATGAAGCGTTTGGCCGCGTCCTCGCGATCGCGATTAAGCCGCGGGACATTGGCAAGCAGTACGGTCTGATAGGTCCGGGCGATCTCGATATAGTCGGCCACACCGCGCGGCCCCTCGCAGAGCGCTTCGAATTCAAACCAGACGACACCGTCGGCGTGGCGCACCGTCTGGATATTGCGCCCCTCAATTTCGATCATCTCTTCGGTAACACCCTTCTCCGGTGCCAGGTGACTGAAATTGCGTTCCAGACACTCGCCTGCCGCGTCGTCCAGCGGCCAGTGATAGATCTCGGCATGATCGAGAAACTGCAGGCGATGATCGGTATCGCCGCCGATGTGCACTACCCGGGTGTACTGCTCGATCAGATCGATGGCCGGCAGAAAGCGTTCGCGCTGTAGACCACCCCGGTACAGCTGCCGGGGTTCTGTATTCGAGGTGGCCACCAGAACAACGCCACGCTCAAACAGGGCTTTCAGGAGTCCACCGAGCAGCATGGCATCGGTGATATCGGCAACGTGAAATTCGTCAAAGCAAATCACCCGGGCACGCCCGGCGATCCGGTCCGCAATGATCGGCAGGGGGTCCGGCGTATCCTGCAGTCCTCGCAGCTCTCTGTGAATCATCTGCATAAAGCGGTGAAAATGCATGCGCAGCTTGGTGTCGAACGGTAAATTGTGAAAAAACATATCCACCAGCAGCGTCTTGCCGCGTCCGACCGATCCCCATATGTAAAGACCGCGCGGTGTTCTGGTTTCGCGGGTTTTCAAACCCAGTATCTGCCGGAATCGATCCCGCCAGGGACGTGACCGCTGTCGATCGACCCTGAGCCGCTCGAACAGTATCTGCAGGCGGCGTACGATCCGTTCCTGATCCGGATCGGCCTGCAGCCGGCCGCTTTTAAGCTCGCGGCGGTATTGTTCCAGGGGGGTCATGAATGCGTATTCTTCTTACTAAATCGGCGCAAGGGCCGGCTCATCCGGTCAAGATACCCTGTGAGGACAACTTCGGAAATCCCTACCCGGATCATAGATGGAGCCTGCGACCTGACATAATTCTGGTGGCTTAGATAGTACCTGCTGACGGAGTTCGGGTATCACAGCGTATGGCTTATCATGCGGAAACCACGTTTAAGTCTTAGCGCATTCTCTCTGCTACACTGATTTTAGGGTAGGGGGACTGGATGGACCGCTTCGACCGGGTTTTTCGGCTACACCAGATTCTGGCCAGCCGCCGCACGCCGATCTCGCGCCGGGATCTGCAGGAGCGTCTGGAATGCTCGCGGGCGACCGTTGCCCGTGCCATCGAGGACATGCGCGATTTCCTCGGCGCCCCCATCGACTACGACCGCAAGCGCAACGGGTATTATTATGGCAACGACAGTCAGGAAGGCCGTTACGAACTCCCCGGTCTCTGGTTCAGTTCGACCGAGCTTTTTGCCCTGCTTACAACGCAGAAACTGCTGACTGAAATCCAGCCCGGCCTTCTGGAACCGCATCTTGCGCCACTGCGCGATCGCATCACGACTATCCTGCATCACAAACATCTCGGCCACCCCGAAATCGGCCGGCGCATCCGCATCCTGCAGCAAGCCGCCCGTACCATCCGGCTGGAACATTTCCAGAAAACCGCCACCGCCCTGCTGGAACGCCGGCAGCTGCGCATCCTTTACCGCAGTCGCGGGCGTGATGAACTCACTGAGCGCGGCTTTCGCACGTATTCCTCAGCTAAATGCTGAGGCCTCATTGAAGCTTCTGCGATGAAATCGATCGCTTCCCCTGGGTGCTGGTATTCCTCAGCTAAATGCTGAGGCCTCATTGAATGATTCGGGCGGTTATGATCACCGCGTAGCTCGGAAAAACCGTTGCAGCGAATTGCGGGATCACCGCATAAAGAATATTGAAACGCTGCGCGACCGGCTGGAACGCGCTGTCAGCGAAGGGGAGTTGCCGAAAGACCTGGACTGCCGGACTGTCGCGACTTTCTATGCCTCAGTCCAGCAGGGCATGTCCATCCAGGCGCAGGATGGCGCCTCACGGGAAATACTTCTCGCCATCGCCGACTGCGCCATGGCCGCCTGGGACAGACTGACCGGGAGTGAGTAAACGACGGCGCGAGCGGCGATTCCGCGCCACTCACACTCTAACCGAAACTGTTATCAATAATCACCGGTATCACCGCCCTCCGGTTCCGGAGCCGGTTGCTGGTCCTGTTTCATTCCCTCCATATCTTCAGGTGATTGCATATCCTGTTCAAATTGGCTTTGCTGCTCTTCCATCTGCGGTGTCTGCTGCTGATCATCCCCGCAGGCCGTGATACCCGCGATCATCATCATGGAACCCAACGCAGCGATAAGCGGCTTGCCGAAGACGTTTTGTATCTTTAACCACATGCCACTGTCCTCCTCCTTTTGTAGGAACGTATTCGTCAAATGGATAAAATGCAATCCTTGTACCAAATATTTTTTAAAAGAATTTCAACCAGTTGAGAAAAATACAGCAATAAAAACTATGTGCCGCTTCGAGCCATGCACCATTCCGGCACATACGCGGGGAGCGGTCCGGACTCCGCCGGGCTTACAGATAGCCGGGGTCAGCGCCGCAACAGGAACTCCTGCATGCCGTTGCTCAATAGCATTGCGCGTTCGACGTGGAAGCCGCGTATGCAGTGGGTGAGATCATCAGGCGTATAGCGCGGGGCCTCGCATTCTTCGCGTGTCACCGACACATGTTTCAGCCGATTGTCAGTGTCATCGTCATCCGTGCCCTGGCTAATATAATACGGACCTGGCTGCGCCGGCATGCGGGGTGAGGAATAAGCAATAAGGGCGTGGATCAGACTGCCCGGACGCGTGCGGGTCACCACATTGGACATGAAGGCGTTCAGGACCGGCCGCCGCAGATAATTGAGCAGATCCCAGCAAAGCACAACGTCTGTCGGTTGGCTGCGGCTGAAGGGCAGCACTGCATCAATCTGCCCACGTAGCTGGCCGGGATCTTCCTGGGCATTGAGCGTTTCCAGTTCGACGGGCAGATCGACGATATCCAGGCGACACCGGAACTGGCCGAAAAATACGATATTTGTCGTGTGCGCGGGACCCAGATCGAGAATCGTCCAGCGATCGCCGGCATGCATCTGCCCGACGAGCGAGGCGAACAGCGGTGCCTTCAGCGTATTTGAGGCTGAAGGTTCTATCTTTTCCGCTGCGGAACTGGCTGAATCGACCACGAATCAAGCGCGGGCTTTGCCCCCGCGACCCGCCGCCGGCTCAGCCCACCGACTCTCCCTTGGCCGCAACTCCACTGGACACGGTGTCCGTCTTGCCGGACGCCGAACTGGCCGTGGAGCCGGCAACCGCTGCCGGGCCAAGGTTCTGCTTGGAGTGCGTGCTCTGCTTGGCGGCAAAGTCCGACGTACCTGTCTTGGCGGCACTATTGTCACCAAAGACTTTCTGCAAGGCCTCCGGGTCCATCTCGATTGAGCCCTTGAACCGGGCGCCATCCTCGAGGCTGACTCGCGGTGAGGTGATGTTGCCGCGCAGCTGCGCGCTCTTGCGGATACTGATCCGCTCGGAGCCATACAAATCACCTTCAATAAAGCCTTCCACATTAATTGTGTGGGCATAAACGTCGGCCGTGACCTTGCCCTGACTGCCGATGGTCAGACTGTTACTCTTGAGGTAGACAGTACCCTTCACTTCGCCTTCGATGATCAGGTCTTCCTCACCGCGCAGGTCGCCGTTGATGTGGATCGAAGGACCGATAATGGCCGCCTCGCGCCGTCCCGAACTCCGTGAAGATGATGTTTCCGTGGACTGCGATCTGGCAAAACCCGGCTCCGCTTCAGACCGTTCACGTGAGGGAAACTCGTCGTCCTTCGCTGCTGATTCCCGTTTGCTGAATTCAAACATATCAATCCCCTTCGTTGAGGTTATTGTACTGGTTATGACGTCCATGCCCGCGGCTGTACCAACTTTCCAGTATAGGCCTCATGCCCACTATGCCAGCAAAGCCCCTCGGTGTGAAATGTGCACTGGATCACATACAAAGCCTAGCAAACTTGATCATGGTTGGCCCACCTGACCATCGAACAGGGACAGCTGGGCGCTGTTGCGTGCCGGCGGCACGAACAGACCGGTTACCAGCTTCCGCCGAGTTCGATTGAGCTGCAGCCTCCGGCAGGCCATCCGGAAACGGTGGCCGAGCAATTGTGCAAACGCGCCCTGCCCGCGCATACGGCTGCCGAAGGCCGGATCGTTGTCGCGCCCGCCACGGATGTCGTTGATCAGGCTCATGACATGCGTGGCCCGATCCGGATAATGATGCTGCAGCCAGTCCCGGAATAACTGCTTGACCTCATGCGGCAACCGCACCATGACGTAACCGGCCTGCTCAACCCCGGCACCCGCCGCTGCTTCCAGTACGGCTTCGAGCTCAGTCTCGTTCAACGCCGGGATGACCGGTGCAAACATTACACCGGTCGGGATACCGGCAGCTGTCAGCCGGCGCAGGCACTCGACACGTCGGTGGGGTGCCGTTGCACGCGGCTCCAGTTTGCGCGCCAGATTGGAATCCAGGGTAGTCACCGATACAAAAACCTGGACCAGGTTCGAACCGGCCATGTCCGCCAGCAGATCGATATCGCGCTCGACCAGAGACGACTTGGTGACGATGGTCAGGGGATGCCGGCAGTCACGCAGAAGCTGGATAATGCCGCGTGTGACCTGCCAGTCGCGCTCGATCGGCTGGTACGGATCGGTGTTGGTCCCGAGCGCGATCGGCGTACATTCATAACCCGACTTCGCCAGCTCTCGGCGTAACAGCTGCGGCGCATCCGGCTTGACGAACAGCCGGCTTTCGAAATCCAGACCCGGCGACAAATCCATGTACGCATGAGTGGGCCGGGCATAACAATAGATACAGCCATGCTCGCAGCCGCGATAGGCATTGATCGACTGGGTAAATGGAATGTCGGGGGAATCGTTGCGGCTGATGATGGTCTTGCTGTGTTCGACAGTCACGCTGGTCTTCAGCGGGGCCAGTTCCGGATCCTGATACCAGCCGTCATCGAAACCACTGCGCTGTTCCTTGAGATAGCGCGCTTCCGGCTGGCTGGCCGCGCCGCGGCCCTTGCGAACCATGGCGGGATTGCCGTTTTCGGAATCGCGCATCGCCGTCAGTGTCGCAGCTCGCCCCGGCGCCGGAGGGCTGCATAGCGTGCTGCATAATGTCCGCTCAGCTCAGCTTCCTGGCTCAGGAGACACAACCGCTCGAAATCTTCCGCAGCCGCCTGATAGCACTGCATCTGTTCATACAGTTCGGCACGGTTTTCAAGCTCGCGGGCCGTATCCGGATCGATGGCAAGAATATAGTTCAGTATCCGCAGCAGACGCGGCCTGTCGGCACTGCTGCTGTAGATCGATTTGAGATTGCGCAGGATGCGGATCAGGATCGCCTTGTTGGTCGCGGCATTCAGCCAGCTCTGCAGATCCAGGGATGGTAGGCCATCGCTATTGCGCAAAACATGCTGTAATCGCCGCCGGAGATCCGACTCATCCAGCGACACACCACCGGCAAACGGATCCAGCACAATGGTACCGGTTTCAGCAGTCGTCAGTTTGACCAGAAAATGTCCGGGGAAAGAAATACCTTCGATCGGTAAACCCAACCGGTGGCCAATTTCCATATATAATAGTGACAGGCTGATGGGGATGCCGAGCCGGCGTTCGATAACATCGTTCAGGTAGCTGTTACGCGGATCGAGGAAGTTGTGCAGATTGCCGCTGTACCCCTGCTCGCTGAACAGATAATGGTTGATTTGACCGAGCACCTGCGGTGTCGATCCCGGCTCCGGCAACTGCCGGGTAATGGCAGCGGCCATTTCATCCATGCAACCGAGATAGTAATCGACATCCAGTGCGGGATACTCCCCGCGCGCGATCAGTAACGCCGCCTCGGCGAGATTGATCTCGGCGTCCGCGCCGGTGACAATGCGTTCAAAGTCCGGGGCGACAAACAGGGCGTCATTCGATACTTCGCACATCTGACAACTGGCCTATCCCATATCGGTTACCACAGCCGGTATCAGTTTCCATCATTTCGCCTGACGGATTGCCAGAAATAGTCTCAAAATATTACGAGCGCAGCCGAGACAAGGCGAAAGTGGGCAAGAAAGCGGAACTTGCATGCCAATATAATAAGCATTTCGAGTCCGCTTTTAACACCGTATCGGCAGGCGCGGTAATTTTGAGACTGCTTCTAACCCATCGGGGCACATGCTGACACCTCTACTTACCGACATCATACTGGTTTTAGTTCTGTTGATCGCGATCTGGCTGTTGATCCGGTCATTTTTCGGCGATCGTAGCCATGACACATTGTTGCGGCTGGATACACGACTGGACGAGCTGGGTCGGCGCCAGACCGCGCTGGAACAGCGCTTTGAAGAACTCAAGGACCGGCAGGCCGAAACCGCAGCTGAATTGCGTGAGCAACTTCTCAGGCAGCAGGTCGAAAATCTGAAGACCCTGCAGAACGGGCTGGCCGAATTGCAGAAACAGGTGGCCGAGGTACTGACGCGCAACAGCGAAGAACTCGGCAAGCGCATGGACGGATTGAGTCAGAAGACCGACGAGCGCCTGCAGGCCATCAGCGGCCAGGTGGAAAAGCGCCTGACCGAGGGCTTTGAAAAAACCACCGCCACTTTCAGCGATATCGTCAAGCGGCTGGCGCTGATCGATGAAGCACAGAAAAAGATCACCGAGCTGTCCAGTAACGTGGTTAGCCTGCAGGAGGTGCTGGCCGATAAGCGCTCGCGTGGCGCGTTCGGCGAGGTTCAGCTGGCGTCATTGGTACGCAATGTCCTGCCCGAGGCCAATTTCGAACTGCAGCACACGCTGTCGAACGGTAACCGGGTGGACTGCATCCTGTATCTGCCACACCCCACCGGCAATGTCGCGATCGATGCCAAATTCCCGCTGGAGTCGTTCCGGCGCATGACCGATATCAGTATTTCCGAAGCCGAACGCAAGACCGCCGAGCGTCAGTTCAAGCAGGACGTCAAGAAACATATCCAGGCGATCGCGGAAAAATACATCATCCGCGGTGAAACCGCCGACGGCGCGGTCATGTTTATCCCGGCAGAGGCCGTTTTCAGCGAGATTCAGGCGCATCATCCTGACCTCGTCTCGGAAGCGCACAGCAGCAATGTATGGATGGTATCGCCGACCACGATGTGGGCAACGCTCAATACTGCGCGCGCGGTCCTGAAAGATGCGGCAACCCGTGAACAGGTTCACATCATCCAGGAGCATTTAGGCTATCTTGCTAAAGACTTCGATCGTTTCAAGGACCGCATGAACGCGCTGGCCAAGCATATTGAACAGGCTCACAAGGATGTTGAAAGCGTGAACACGTCGGCAAAAAAGATAACCAGACGGTTTGAAAAGATTGAACAGGTTGAACTAGAGGGCGAGCAACCAGTCGCAATAAATGTGGACAAAAAGGAACAGCTGTCGTAATATTGCCATGCAGCATATGATTTTCTGTTACAAATCAATTAAGTAATCAAACACTTACTTGAAATACCAAACCATTGACAAGACTCACAAATGATCTGCAAGCCATTGTTTTCGATGTAGATGGCACCCTCGCCGATACCGAGGAATATCACCGACAGGCCTTTAATGAGGCCTTCGCGGAATTCGGCCTGGACTGGCACTGGAGCCGGCGAGACTACATCGAACTGTTGGCCATATCCGGCGGCCGCGAGCGCATCCGGGCCTACGGCGAGACTCATCTACAGCCGCGCCTGGATACTTCGGCGCTGCGAGCACTGGCGCTTGATCTACACACGCGTAAATCCGAGATTTATAGGGACAAACTCGTCAACGGCCATATCGGTCTGAGGCGCGGCGTCCTGCGGCTGCTCAAGGAAGCCAAACGGACCGGTGTGCATATGGCTATCGCCACCAGCACTTCAGGTTTCAATGTGGAAACACTGCTCGGGCATGCGCTGGACAAACCCATTGCCCATTATTTTGAAAGCGTGGTCACCAGCAGTATCGTGGTGGACAAGAAGCCGTCGCCGGCCGTCTATCAATATGCCCTCGCCGAACTCGGACTGACCGCTGATCAATGCATTGCCATTGAGGATACTGCCAACGGGAACCTGGCCGCACAGTCAGCCGGTCTGAAAACACTCATTACGACCCACTATTTCACCCGGCATCACGATTTCAGTGGCGCCTCGCTGGTCGTCGATCATCTGGGCATGCCGCAACAGCCGTTCAAAGCCGCCGCAGGCAATGCCCATGATTCAAGTTATGTCGACATCTCGCTGCTGGATGCGCTCGTCTCCGGCACAACCAGGCTGGATCGGCTCAGCTGGCAACCTGACCTGATGGTTGTGGCCAAATAACCTGTTTAAGCCCTGCCCGACCGGGGAACAATCCCCGTCGTTTCACCACCACCAGTACGGATAATACGGATGACCGAACCGGCTTCCGTAGTAAAGGCTGTAGCCATGATAGGGATATCCGTAGTAGTAACCGAAACGGTAGCGCGGGTGGTCCGCATAATATCGATCCCGGTATTCCGGCCATAAATAATATGTACTGGCCCGGATCAGCGGGAAAGTATACGGGTGATCGCCAATAGGCCGGACGATACGGCTTTCAACTGTACCGGCAATAGTCAGCTCACGGCCTTCGGCATAAATCTGTGGGTCGATGAACTGATCGATCCGCACCAGAAAGCGGCCGTAGGAACTGTCGTCATGCCGCGGCTGGCCGTAACTATCAAGGTCCATCGCAACGACTTCGATCCAGGTCTGATTTTCTTTATTTTCAACTGAAGCGATTGTACCGCCCCAGCGAACCTTCGAGCCCTTGTACTGGTCAATATCTTGACGTACTTCATTGAGAGTCGGGTTGTCCGGTGGCGCTTCCTTGATGTCACGGGGGACATTACTGGCGCAACCACCAATCAGTAGTAAAAGTCCGGAAAAAAACAGCGGAAAAGTGGTTCGTGTAGGCATGGCTCGGTATCCTCTAGCAGCATTTTGGACCAGTCGCCGCAATGGATCGTTCCTGAGTCAAGTATATTGAGGACTGTTTGTGCATGAAATATGAATATATCCCTGACCGTTTTGCCGTCCGGGGACCGGATCCACTGACATGACCCTGACGGAACTACGCTATATCGTCGCCGTCGCGCGCGAGCTGCATTTTGGCCGGGCAGCGGAATCCTGTCATGTCAGCCAGCCGACCCTGAGTGTAGCCATCAAGAAACTGGAAGATGAACTCGGGGTCCGGCTGTTCGAGCGGCGCCAGCACGATGTCAGTATTACGCCCACAGGCGAACGCGTCGTCGCCCAGGCCCGGATTGTCCTCGAGGAAACCGAAACAATCCGCCATATTGCCCATGAAGGCCGTGATGATCTCAAGGGGCAGTTGCGGCTTGGCGTTATCTATACCATCGGTCCGTATCTGTTGCCAAAGCTTATCCCATTGATACACGAGCGCGCACCGGCACTGAAATTGCTGATCGAAGAGCATTTCACCGAACAGCTCACTGAAAAGCTGCGTGCCGGCGAACTCGACGTCATCATCGTCTCATTGCCGTTCAGCGTGCCGGGACTGTTAACCGAACCCATGTACCGCGAGCCGTTCGTCGTCGCACTGCCCAGTCAACACCCGCTCACTGGCAAGCGCCGCATCCATGCCGATGATCTGAGTACTGAAACGCTATTGCTGCTCAGCGCCGGCAACTGTTTCCGCGAGCAGGTCATGGATGTCTGTCCGGCCTGCGTCAACAGCCGCGGTAACGACAACAGTATTCAGAAAACGCTGGAGAGCAGCTCGATTGAAACCATCCGCCATATGGTCGGTTCCGGTGCCGGCGTTACGGTCCTGCCATGCACGTCCACTGCTAACGACAGCAACCTTCAGGGGTTACTGGAGTTCCGGTCCTTCACCGATCCCGAACCCTACCGCGACGTCGCCCTTGCCTATCGCAAGACCTATCCGCGCATGCGGGTCATCGAACTGATTGGCCAGGCGATCCGGGATACCGCTCTGCCCTGTGTCACCCGGCTGGGACAAAAAAGCGACAAAGCCAGGGCGGTCGCTTCCTGAGCCCGCTTTATTTGATAACGATAAAGCGAGCCTGATTGCCGTAGATATACCTGATCAGCAGCTCCTCTTCCTGTCCGTTTACAATCTCCAGGAATGATTGCACATTGGTGACGGGTTGCTTATTTACCGAGGTAATAATGCCGCCTTCACGCAGACCGGCCCGCCAGGCCCGGCTGCCGCGTTCAACGCCGGCAACCAGTACGCCCTGTAACTGACCGTGGGCCGGGTGCTGCGGTGGAATCTCGGATAGACTCACACCCTGCAGCAGCTTGTTCTTGGCGGCCGGAGCAGTTCCGCCGGCGGTGAGTTCCTCGTCGGTCAGTTTGATCGTGTAAGACTCGCGCTCTCCATCGCGCAGTACCATCAGATCCACGCTCTGCCCAGCCTGCAGCAGGCCCACGTTGTTACGCAAATCCGCGGCGCCCTCAACCGCCTTGCCATTGACACTCAGGATGACATCGCCCTGTTGCAGACCAGCCTCGGCGGCCGGTGTATTCTCGAACACCTGGACAATCACGGCACCGTTCTGATCCTGCTTGAGTCCGAAGGCTTCGGCCAGTTCCGGCGTCATGTCCTGAATCTGGACCCCGATACTGCCACGCCTGAATTCGCCGTGCCTGACCAGCTGCTCCATGACCTGCAGCGCCTGGTTGATCGGAATGGCGAAGCCGATGCCGATATTGCCGCCAGTCTGGGAAAAAATGGCGGTATTGATGCCAACAAGTTCACCGCGCAAATTAACCAGTGCACCGCCGGAATTGCCGGGATTGATCGAGGCGTCAGTCTGGATGAAATCCTCATAACCGAGAAGACTCAGACCGCTGCGCGCCAGTGCGCTGACGATACCGGAGGTCACGGTCTGCCCCAGGCCGAAAGGATTACCGACAGCGACTACGAAATCGCCGACCCGCAATTTCTCGGAATCGGCAATTTCGATTTCCGACAGGTTTTCGGGCGGAATTTCGACTACCGCGACATCCGTCGCCGGATCGGCGCCCACGACTTCGGCATTCAGCTTGCGACCATCACGCAGAGTGATATTGATTTCATCGGCGTTGGCAATGACATGATTACTGGTCAGTACCAGGCCGCGTTCGGCATCGACAATGACACCCGAACCGAGACTCTGGGTCTTGCGTTCCTGCGGCTGCTCAGGAATGTCAAAGAAATGTCTGAAAAAGGGATCATTGAACAACGGATTCTGACGCATGCGGACGGTGCCTTCGGTGGAAATATTCACCACCGCCGGCGTGATCTTTTCCACCATCGGAGCCAGACTGGGCAGTTCGTCGCCATCGATTTTCTGTGGCAATGCAGCGGGCACGGCCAGTGCAATGATTGTTGCAAACAGGAGAAATGCCAGTGCGGATAAACGGACGCGATCTGTAGACATCGTCAGTACCTTCCTTTAATTATTGATTCAGCCTGTGGCGGGCTGCAGTTGCGGCTGCAGACATCAACTCATTAGTAAAATCGAGAGGCGGTAAAGTTCACCAGCCCCCAAGCAAGTAAAACAGGCGGGAGGGCCCCGCCTGTTTCAAGCTACATGACCTCAGGACTGGATACTAATGCGGCGTGGCTGTACTTTTTCCTGTTTCGGCAGGACGATTTGAAGGACACCATTCCTGCCATGCGCCTCGATCTTGTCGGGATCGGCCGAGTCGGGCAGGCTGAAGCGCCGGTAAAACTGTCCGTAGGCACGTTCGACACGCCTGTAGCCATTGTCTCCGGATGCCTCCTTCTCGAACTTGCGTTCACCTTTCAGAGTCAGCACACCGTTTTCCATCGTTATCTCGATATCTTCCGGATCGATGCCGGGCACATCGGCCTCAATCAAGTAGCGATCAGTTTCCTCGCGGATATCGACCGCCGGCCGCCAGTGGCTGGTCACGACATTGGAGTTATCCGTGTCGCTCTCCGACACTGCGGTGTCGAAAAAATTGAGATTGTTCAGTTCACTCTGGATTTGCCGCAGAAGGCTCCACGGCTCGTAACGCATCATGGCCATATCACACCTCCATACTGTATTGTTGGCTGCTTGTTAGATGGGGTGGAACAGGCAGGTTTTCAAGCGCGGACCAGCCAAATTTCCGACATGGTGTCATCTAGATCCTATAGGCACTGGAAGTCATCACCCTGGCAGCCAGTCGCATGATCAGCCGGGCGGGTTCCGGCAGTTCCACACCACCGGCTTCCAGCGCGCGTCGGCCATGGCGTGCTTCATCCAGCTGCATCTGCTCGACAATTGCCCGACTGCGCTGATCCACGGCCGGCAATTGCCGACGATGACCTTCCAGATGCTGTTCAACCTGACGTTCCGTCTCGGCGACAAAACCCAGGCTCCAGCGATCCCCCGCCAGACCGGCCACGGAACCGATGGCAAAGGACCCCAGATACCAGAGCGGATTCAGGTAACTGGTACGGTCCCGCAACTGCCGGAGGCGGCTTTCGCACCAGGCCAGATGATCGGTCTCCTCGCGGGCAGCTGATAGTAAGTACTCACGTTGTTTTGATTGCATGGCAATCGCGGCCTGACCGCGATAGAGCGCCTGAGCGCAGACTTCTCCTGCATGATTCACACGCATCAAAGCGCCAACCCGACGTCGTTCGGCATCGGTCAAGGGCGCTTCCGGCAGACCGTCAGCGGGATTGGGACGGAGCGTGGCGGCGACCGGCCTGATGTTACGCAGCCGGCGATCCACACGGCCAATCAAGACATCTATCGGGCGGGTTTGTCGTAACAGGCGCGGCATGACAGAAAAC
>CAZFUS010000008.1:0-3295 GCA_964522485.1 uncultured Enterobacteriaceae bacterium
TGGTCGGGACGGCAGGATTTGAACCTGCGACCCCCTGCACCCCATGCAGGTGCGCTACCAGACTGCGCCACGCCCCGATGAATCAAGCCTCTAAGATAACAAATTAAACAGAAATCGACGAGACAAAGATTCACTGGCTCATATCTCGTCGCTCGTGAAGCGTACCTCGAAACTGCGCAAGAGATTTTATTCAGGAGAGCTATATTCGCTGTTTATTTGCGTTCATTCGCGGACTGCTACAATCAGCGACGCAATATGTCGAGGACTTCCTCCAGCTCACTGCGAAGCTGTTTGATGATCTGCTGGCTCTGATTTGAGTCTTCTTTCGCCTCACTGCCGGACAGACGCTGGCGTGCGCCGCCGATGGTAAAACCATGTTCGTACAGCAGGCTGCGGATCTGACGGATCAGAATGACATCGTGGCGCTGGTAATAGCGGCGGTTGCCGCGCCGCTTGAGCGGCTTCAGCTGCGGAAATTCCTGTTCCCAGTAACGCAGCACATGCGGCTTGACCGCGCACAGGTCACTGACTTCACCTATGGTGAAATAGCGTTTGCCCGGAATTGCGGGCAATTCACTGTTGTTCGATGCTTCCAGCATAGGCTTCCACGCGGGCCTTCAGTTTTTGTCCTGGTCGAAAAGTGACCACTCGGCGGGCACTTATGGGAATTTCTTCACCTGTTTTCGGATTACGGCCGGGACGCTGATTCTTGTCCCGGAGATCGAAATTCCCGAAGCCGGACAATTTGACCTGATTACCTGACTCCAGTGCTGCCCGGATCTCCTCGAAAAACATCTCGACAATTTCCTTGGCCTCGCGCTTGTTCAGCCCGAGTTCCTCATACAGACGTTCAGCCATATCCGCTTTGGTGAGGGCCATGATCGTTCCTTATATCTTATTCTCTAAGCTCTGCGCCGAAGGTCTGTTTGAGTGCAGACAGTGCAGTGGCTACCAACGTATCAACCTCAGTATCTATAAGAGTGCTCGAAGATTTCTGAAAGGTCAACCCTATAGCCAGACTTTTTTTCCCCAAATCAATACCTTCGCCCTGATACACGTCAAATAACTCTAGCTTGTGATCGATATCGGTTTCCAGTCTATGTACCATATTTGTGACGGAGTTGTGAATACTGTCGATGACCGCACTCGCCGGCACCGATAGCGGCAGAACCACGGCCAGGTCCCGGCGGACACTGGGGTAACGTGATACTTGCCGATAGACAGGTACATAATCACTGCTTATGGCTTCCAATTCCAGCTCGAACAGCCAGGCGGGTGACATTAATTCCAGTGCCTGCTGATGTGCCGGATGCAGGGCTCCCAGCACACCCACCTTCATGCCATCGCGATAGACGGCTGCCGATTGACCGGGGTGCAGGGCTGGATGCGATGCCGGTTCCATCTGCCAGTCAGACTCGGCGCCCGCCAGAGCGAACAGGGCCTCCAGATCATTTTTCAGATCGGCAAAGTCCACGAGTCTCGATGTCACACCCCACTGTGGCGGATACAAGGATCCGTACAATAGCCCTGCAACAACATTTTTCTGTTCTATTTCATTGGCTTGAGTGCTAAACTTCAAACCAGTCTCAAATAGTCGAATGCGTTCCTGCTGGCGGTTGCGGTTGTAATCCAGGGTCTGCAGCAGGCCGGGCCAGAGACTCGACCGCATGTGGGTCATATCGCTGGTAATGGGATTGGCCAGAGCCAGTCCTGCTTCACCGCACAGACGCTCCTGCCAGTCACGGTCAACAAAACTGTAAGTCACCGCTTCAAAATAGCCCCGCTGCACCAGCACTTCGCGCAGCCGAACAAGACCGGCCGGCTGCTCAGGTTCGGCAGCCATTTCCTGCGGCAGTGGAAAATGCCGGATAGGAATGCGATCGTAGCCATGAATGCGGATGACTTCCTCGATCAGATCCGGCTCGATGGCAATATCAAAGCGGTAACCGGGCGGCGTCACCTGCCAGCCAGCGGCTGTTTTACTGACCGTCATCCCCAGTCGTTCAAGAATGTGGCTCACTTCAGCTGCCGGAATGTCGATGCCAAGTACATGGCCGAGGCGGGCCTGACGCAGCTGGACCGGTTTAGGCGCCGGCAGATGCTCGCGGCTGACAGTCTCGTCCACCGGACCGGGCTCACCACCCGTTATCGCCAGGAGCAATGCTGTTGCGCGCTCCAACGCCTGGCGCTGACCCGCAGGATCGACACCGCGCTCGAAACGGTAACCGGCGTCGGTCTGCAATGCCAGGCGCCGGCCGCGACCCTGGATCTTCGCGGGTGAGAAATAGGCACATTCCAGATAAATATCGGTTGTGCCGGGCTGCACGGCCGAATCCACGCCGCCCATGATGCCGGCCAGACCCAGCACCCCCTCATGGTCGGCAATCACCAGCATATCCGGTTCCAGCGTGACTTCCCGCCCCTCCAGTAAACGGATCGGTTCTCCGGCCCGGGCATCACGCACGACAATGCCCTTTTGAATCGTCGCCAGATCATAGGCATGCATGGGCTGGCCCAGCTCCAGCAGAACATACTGGGTGACGTCCACTGCGGGGCTGATTGGACGAATGCCGGCACGGCGTAGCCGTTCCTGCATCCATAGCGGTGTCGCAGCTTCCGGATTCACCCCGTGAATAGTGCGGCCGCTAAAGCGCGGACAGGCTTCGGTGGCCGCGACCGTTACGGGCAAGATCTTCTGATTCCGGGGCGGGACGGCCGCCGTCTCCGGCAACCGAAGTTCCTGATCGAAGATCGCCGCCACCTCGCGCGCGACACCAAGCACGCTGAGGCAATCGCCACGATTCGGAGTCAGCTCGATATCGATGACGGTATCGTCAAGCTGCAGCAGTGATTCCAGAGTCTGCCCCGGTTCCGCCTCCGCCGGCAGTGACATCAGGCCCTCGGCTGCCTCGGCCAGACCCAGTTCAACCGCCGAACACAGCATGCCCTCGGAGTCGATGCCACGCAGCCTGGATCGCTTGATCTGCGTGCCATCCGCTAACCGGCCACCAACCCGGATCGATGGTGCTTTCATACCAGGCTCTGCATTCGGCGCACCACAGACAATCTGCAGCCGTTCGCTGCCACCGACCTTTACCTGACAGATACGCAGATTGTCAGCATCCGGATGCGGGCTGACTGTTTCCACCTGCGCGACTACCACTCCCTCGAAGCCCGGGTGTACGCGCTCGACGGCGGCAACTTCCAGGCCAATCAGGCTCAAGCGTTCTGCCAGCGTATCGGCATCGACCTGGATATCGACAAATTCCTTTAACCAGTTAAGGCTGATTTTCAT
>CAZFUS010000008.1:3395-53632 GCA_964522485.1 uncultured Enterobacteriaceae bacterium
CGGCATCGACCTGGATATCGACAAATTCCTTTAACCAGTTAAGGCTGATTTTCATTCTTGTCTCTTAATGTCGACGTGTCGCTTGAAAAGGCCTTTCATCAGTCTCTGTTTTCAGCCCTGCGAGAAGCGACTTCTGCCGGCGGCTGCATAACCCCTGATATCAGAATTTTTGTCGTCTAACCGGCGATATCTGCCTACCACTTCGTAGCCCTTATCAAATCGCGTCTGCAATCCCCCTGTAGGGATACGGCTTCAGCCGGCGATATTTTATTTATCGAAACTGTTCCAGAAATCTCAGATCATTTTCGAAATTCATCCGGATATCGTTAATGCCATAGCGCAGCATGCCGAGCCGTTCAATACCCATGCCGAATGCCCAACCGGTATAGCGTTCAGCATCGATATTGCAGGCCGTCAGCACGTTCGGATGAACCATGCCGCAGCCCAGTATCTCCAGCCAGCCGGTCTGCTTGCAGACACGACAACCGGCACCATCACAGAATAAACAACCGATATCGACTTCGGCGCCCGGTTCGACGAACGGAAAATAGGACGGCCGGAAACGTATACCGATATCGCGCTCGAAAAACGCCCGCATAAACGTGGTCAGAATACCACGCAGATGCGCCATGCTGACGCCCTCGTCCACCAGCAGTCCTTCGAGCTGGTGAAACATCGGCGTATGGGTAACATCGTAATCACAGCGATACACGCGGCCCTGAGCGACAATACGTATGGGCGCGCCCTGTTCGCGCATGGCACGGATCTGGACCGGCGACGTATGTGTCCGCAGTAACATGGGGAAATCACGCAGATAAAAGGTATCCATCTCCGCGCGCGCCGGATGATTGGCGGGAATATTCAGGGCATCGAAATTGTGGAATTCATCTTCAATCTCCGGCCCCTGGGCCATTCTGAATCCCACTCCCTCAAACAGGCGCCTGACGCGATTCATGATGCGCGTAACAGGATGCAGGCCGCCCGGTCGCTGGCCGCGGCCGGGCAATGTAACATCGATGCGTTCCGCTTCCAGACGCTGATCAAGTGCAGCCTGCTGCAGGACCTGTTTACGCATTTCAATAGCGGCCTGCACGGTTTCCTTGGCCTCGTTGATGCGCTGGCCAGCCGCAGGCCGTTCGTCAGCAGGCAGTTGACCGAGCTGTTTCAACAGTTCAGTCAATTTGCCCTTCTTGCCGAGATACTCGACGCGGACAGCATCCAGCGCAGCCAGGTCTTCCGCACTGGCTACGGCACTGGTTGCTGACTGTGTTAACTCTTCCAGATCGGTCATATTCCTGGTAGCTCGTGAAGTGTGAAGTGAAATTGGGAATGGCCGGGAACTTTTCAGTTCCCTCTATCCAACTATTCACTATTCACTATTCACTATTAAACAAAAAAGGGAAAGGCACATGTCCTTTCCCTTCACTGAAGCATCTGTTGTTATGCCGGTCAGTTAGCGAGAGAGGCTCTGGCCTGTTCCGCGAGCTGACCAAATGCCTGCTTGTCATGAACGGCCAGATCCGCCAGAACCTTGCGATCGATTTCTATCGAGGCTTTCTTCAGACCGGCTATGAAACGACTGTAACTCAGGCCATACTCCCGGGCAGCGGCATTGATGCGCAGTATCCAGAGAGCACGGAACTCACGTTTGCGGTTACGGCGATCGCGATAGGCATACTGGCCGGCCTTGGTAACCGCCTGTGTGGCAATCCGGTAAACATTCTTGCGACGGCCGCGATAGCCTTTGGCCTGTTCAATAACTTTCTTGTGTCGGGCACGTGCGTTGACACCACGCTTGACTCTGGACATGACTGATACCCTCTCTAGTTGTCACCTGCTCATCATCATGCTGCGATGATGCCCCCGATTTTCGGTCCCTGTTCCCGGTGTTCGGGTAAGGGTGGGGATTCATTACAAGTGAAAAGTTGAAAGTGAAATGTGAAATGTTTTGTATGAATTACTTTTCACTTTTCACGATCCACCTTTCACTTCCTAGACATATGGCAGCATCTGTTCGACTGCTTTCTGATCGCAGCTTTCAACTTGCTGCGTCGGTCGCAGATGGCGCAGACGCTTGGTACTCTTTTTGGTCAGAATGTGACTGCGATGCGACTGCCGGTGGCGAAAGACGCCACTGGCGGAGCGCTTGAAGCGTTTTGCAGCCCCTCTGTTGGTCTTCATTTTTGGCATTTCAAATTACCTGTTTAATCTTCAAAAGCCGACGACGCCGGCATTCATCATTCATTTATTAAAAATAATGAATCGCGGATGTAATCCGCTCCTACATACAATTCACTATTAACTATTCACCGTTCACTTCTTCGGCGCCAGCACCATCACCATCTGCCGGCCTTCCATTTTCGGAAACTGTTCCACCGTGCTGAGTTCGCTTAATTCATTTTCAATGCGCTTGAGCATTTGTGAACCCAGTTCCTGGTGGGCCATTTCCCGGCCGCGGAACCGCAGAGTTATCTTTACTTTATCGCCATGGTCCAGAAAGCGGGTGACATTCCGCATCTTGATCTGATAGTCACCCTCGTCGGTACCCGGCCGGAATTTTACTTCCTTGATCTGAATCTGTTTCTGCTTTTTCTTGGCGGCATGCTTCTTTTTGTTTTCATCAAACAGAAATTTGCCGTAATCCATGACCCGGCAAACCGGCGGTTTTGCCGTGGGCACAATTTCAACCAGATCCAGTTCGCTTTCTTCAGCGGCTGTTAATGCCTCCTGCAACGGCACAATGCCGATTTGTTGTCCGTCAGAACCAATGAGTCTGACTTCAGACGCCGTGATTTCCTCATTGAGGCGGGTCTGCTTATTGTCGATGGCGATAGGTTGTATCCTCCAAAATAGTACGGCCGCGGCACGCGATTTCATCCCGGAGACGCTGCTGGAAGTCAGCCAAAGGCATCGCTCCCAGATCCTCGCCCGCCCGCGTGCGCACGGCCACTGTCTGAGTTTCCACTTCCCGAGCCCCGGCAATCAGGACATACGGGATACGCTGCATTGCGTGTTCGCGGATTTTAAGCCCGATCGTTTCGTTTCTCAAGTCCAATTCTACCCTGAAGCCCTGCATTTTCAGAGTGTTAGCGACCTGTTCGGCATACCCGGCCTGTTTTTCCGTCAGGGCGGCCACTGTAACCTGCCGCGGCGCCAGCCAGACCGGCAGTGAGCCGGCGTAGTGTTCGATAAGAATACCGATAAAACGCTCGAATGAGCCGAAAATTGCCCGGTGCAGCATCACTGGTCGCTGGCGGCTGCCATCCTCGGCGACGTATTCGGCGTCCAGGCGTTCCGGCAGCACGAAATCGACCTGCAGTGTACCGCACTGCCAGTCGCGGCCGATGGCATCGGTCAGCACGAATTCCAGTTTCGGACCGTAGAAAGCACCCTCGCCCGGATTCAGGGCGACATCCAGACCGGTGGCCTCGGTAGCCTCGCGCAGCGCAGCCTCTGCCTTGTCCCATATGGCGTTCTCGCCAGCACGGACTTCGGGCCGGTCGGCGAAGTTGATACGGACGTCCTCGAAGCCGAAATCCTTGTAGACCTCCAGCAGCAGCTCGCAGAAGGCGCGGGTCTCGGCCGTGATCTGATCCTCGGTGCAGAAAATGTGGGCGTCGTCCTGGGTAAAGGCCCGCACCCGCATCAGCCCGTGCAGCGAGCCGGACGGTTCATAGCGATGGCAGGAACCGAACTCCGCCATCCGCAGCGGCAGCTCACGGTAACTGCGCAGGCCATGGTTGTAGATCTGCACATGACAGGGGCAGTTCATCGGCTTGACGGCGATGGCCAGGTCTTCGTCGAGCGCATGGGCGGTAAACATGTTCTGGCGGAACTTGTCCCAGTGCCCCGAGGCCTCCCAGAGACTGCGATCCACCAGCTGCGGCGTGCGCACTTCTTCGTATCCCGCCGCTTCCAGTCTTTCACGCAGATATGTCTCGATCAGCCGGTACAGCGTCCAGCCGCAGGCATGCCAGAATACACTGCCGACAGCTTCTTCCTGGAAATGGAATAAGCCGAGCCGGCGGCCCAGTTTGCGATGATCCCGTTTTTCGGCTTCCTCAATGCGCTTGATATAGGCATTAAGTGATTTTTTGTCCGCCCAGGCGGTACCATAGATTCGCTGCAGCATTTCGTTGTTCGAATCGCCACGCCAGTAGGCGCCGGCCAGCTTGGTCAGCTTGAAATGGCGCAGGTGCCGGGTGTTGGGCACGTGCGGACCGCGGCACATGTCGGTGTATTCTTCGTGATGGTAAAGCTTGATGATCTCGCCGTCCGGGATCTCGTCGATAATCTGCAGCTTGTAGGGCTCGTCACGCTCCTCAAAGGTCCTGCGGGCCTTTTCGCCGGAAACTACCTCACGAACAACGTCGTAGTCTTTCTCGACGAGCTCGCGCATGCGCGCCTCGATCGCCTCAACATCTTCCGGCGTGAACGGCCGCTTGTAGGCGATATCGTAATAAAACCCCTCGTCGATGACCGGGCCGATGGCCATTTTGGCATCCGGATACAGCTGCTTGATGGCATGACCCATCAAGTGCGCAAACGAATGGCGGATGATTTCAATCCCTTCCTCATCCTTGCTGGTCACAATGCGAATACGGGCGTCGTGATTCACTGTTTCACAGGCATCGACCAGCTGATCATCGATATAGCCGGCGATAGTCGCCCTGGCCAGACCCGGACCGATGCTCTCGGCGACCTGCATGACCGTAACCGGATTGTCGAAGGATTTTTGACTGCCGTCAGGGAGGGTAATAACTGGCATGCGGTACTCCGTCAGTGGTGGCCCCTACAATGGGTCACATGGAAATTTTAATCCTGATTTACAGGAATAAACTCGCGGGTTTAAATCCGCTCTCGTATTCTAAACTGTTCACAAGGCCGAATAAACTGCTCACCCAGCCTGATTGGATAAAGATAAGTTCATTCAGACCAATCCCTGAAGTCCGTCCTAAACACACCATCCTGTCATCCTGACACATTTCCACACCACACATACCCGAAGCGGCCACAAAAAGAGGCTCGTCAGCGGTTCAAGGTACCGGTTTATCAGTGACTATTCCCCGGTGACCCGAAGGTTCGATTGTGCGCCGTTGGCTGGGAGCAGGAGTCCGGATTTGAATGGGGAGGATATGATCGTTCGGTTGCCACTACCGACGCCGGCATGGGTTCCCGGATTTTCCCGGGTTTCCGTATCCATTATGTAAGTTATTGAATTTGGTAGGCGTGATTGGACTCGAACCAACGACCTCTACCATGTCAAGGTAGCGCTCTAACCAGCTGAGCTACACGCCTGTCGCTGCAAAGGCCAGCATTATACGAACCCCGGCCAAAGCGTCAATGAAAAGCGGCAGTATTCCGATTGTGCCATCCGGTTGCCCGCCTGCAACCGGATCTCTACCATAAGTGGCCAATCTGGCATAGTTATTGTCATTTCCCGGACCCGTGAGGACCCCGCCATGGTGACATTCCAGACCCCCGACTATCACGACGTCTCCATGCTCGACAACGACGCCCGTTACCTGCTCGAATTGATGGGCCTGAGCACGGCAGTACCAGGCGCGCTCGCTGCCGGGGATGTTCCGGCAGCGCGGGACCGCCTGCGCCAGGCGGTCAATAATCAACCACCACCGATATCCGAGGACCAGGACAACGAGGAAGAGGAACCCGCCGTACCGCTCAAACATCGGGCCCTGCCACTGCTGGAACTGTTAACAACAGCAGTCAATACGCAGTCCCATGTCATGTGGCAATAACAACTGCCACATATATCACAGAGGACTCAAGTTTCTTGCAGATCTTTCTTGCAGATCGACTTTTTCCGCTTCATAGCTTATCGGCATTGTAATGTCCAAACACAATCCGCCAGCTTCCGGTACCCTGAGTTCCAGGGTACCCGCGAGTGAACGCACCCGCTCTTTCATCCCCCCTGCAGCCCGAAGGCAGTTCTCTGACAAGCAGCCAATAATTCCGGCAGGGACAGCCGTATCACCACCAGAAAGCGATGACCACCGGCAACAGGAGCAACCACCGCGGCCGCAGGAAATGAAATGCTTCGATCATCGCTCCCTCCTGCGACGCAGGCGTGCGCCGGTGAGACTCAGCAGCATGATGATCAACGCCAGCGCCAGCGGCCAGGGATAGAGCCCCGTGTGCAGACGCAGGACGCGATCCTGCCACCGACCAGGCCGGATTGCTGCGCTGCAATGAGCCGGAAATCCGATATGCCAACAGAAAAACAGCTTTGATCTGAAAGGTTTACTCGTGGATTCGGTCACTAAGATATGTTAAGGATATGTCAGATTCCGCCAGGGCTACTGCTGAAATCAGTAAATTTCGAGCCACGAATGTATACTGCTTCAATGGCTGAATCAGAACTTAAAACTCACCGGGTGTGTCCGCAATGTTTACATGGTTATCGCGAGCTTCTGACAATAAGGATTCAATAAAAAAGGAACTTTCAAACATTATGCAGATGGGGAGTCTTAGCGAGGACAGCCACCCCTCATCCATTAAATTACCGCGTGTCAATGCCTTACTGGAACTGCTCCAGACAGTACTCGAAGGTTTTGCCGATGAGCCTGAGTCACCGCAGGCGCTTATACCCTTATTAAAAGAGACTGAAAAACTTTTTGATGCAGATTGCAGTGCCATCTTCACAAGATACGGTCTTGATGACTACGTGTTACTTGCCACCACAGCTGAACACTATCAGGAACCGTTAACAAAACTCGTTGAGAATCTGGATAAGGAATTCAAATTCAGTCAACAGAATACTGTCAAAATCATAGACGACCCGGACAATTCCGGATTTCGCGTTGCCGTAATGCAATTACCGTCAAAAGATGAAGCCGGAGAATACCTGCTTATTGTCAAAAGAAAAATTAACAAACATCTTACCGATAATGAAATTTCACTGATGAAAACAGTTGGCGATGGTTTTGCCGGCATTCTGGAATGCGCCCACAAAGCCCGGGTAAACCGGAGAATAGCACTATATGAAGAGCGTGCCGTTATAGCCAGAGAATTGCATGATTCACTGGCTCAATCGCTGTCATACCTTAAAATTCAAACAAGCAGACTACAGAAAATTCTCAATAAAAACACTAATAACAAGGATTTTGATGTTGACAGTGCTGATGCAGTACTTGGGGAATTGAGAACAAATATCAATCTTGCCTATGCGCAACTCAGGGAACTAATAACAACATTTCGCCTTACAATGAATGGCCGGACATTGAAACAGGCTCTCAAGGATTCGGCTGAAGAATTCGAGAACAAGAGCTGTGTGGCAATAACACTCGACAACCGGCTGAATGATGACGAATTATCAGTCGAAGAAGAAATGCATGTTTTACAGATAGTAAGAGAATGTCTATCGAATATAGTACGTCATGCATTGGCTTCTCATGCCGAAATATGTCTTTACTCGGATAACGATGGAATTATCTCACTGATTGTTGATGATGACGGAATCGGCATCGATGAAAAGCGACAACCCGAACATCACCAGGGGCTCAGGATAATGCAGCAGAGGGCGCGCAGCCTGGGCGGCGAACTTACCATCAGAGAATCACCGTCCGGCGGGACTCGCATGAGAGCCAGTTTTCTTACACGCAATAACAAGAATAAAAACCTGAATTATGTGAATCATATATCTCATTTGTGATTACTGATATAAATATATGACAACAAAATCAGTTCTGATAATAGATGACCATCCTCTATTTCGTAAGGGTGTCGCACAACTTATATCTCTGGAAGAAAGTTTCTGTCTGATAGGCGAAGCCGCTTCAGGTAAGGAAGGGATTGATATTGCCATGCAGACGAAACCGGATCTTATCCTGCTGGATCTAAATATGAGCGGTATGGATGGAATTCAGACTCTCAAGGCGATAAAGGAAACTGGAGTTGATTCTTTTATAATCATGCTGACAGTCTCCAATGCCGAGTCTGACCTGGTTGCATCACTTAAAGCTGGCGCTGATGGTTATCTGCTTAAAGACATTGATCCGGAGGATTTAATAGATAAGTTACTCAAAGTTTCCAAGTCCGAGGTTACTGTCGACAAGTCACTCGTAGGCAGACTTGCACATGCTCTGTGCGAGAATAGCGGCCCTCCGGATTTACAGGAAGCAAATTTAACAGACAGAGAGCAGGAAATCCTTGCCTGCATAGTGGATGGCTTAAGCAATAAGTTGATTGCACATAGACTCGATATCAGTGAAGGCACTGTTAAAGTGCATGTCAAGAATCTGTTGAGAAAACTCAATCTCAGATCGAGACTGGAAATAGCAGTATGGGCCTTTAGTCAGGACATGAAATAAACAAAAACTCAAGATATCAAAATCACTATCGACATTATTCACCATTGCCATTGGCTAATCCTTATTTAAGCGACTCATGAAATTCAATATAAACCTTAAAAACCATATTGATAAATTCATCAATACGCTGCCAAGTAAAGCTGCGGTCAGCAATGATCAGTTAAAAGATATCGATATCGGATTACTTCTGGAACATGCGGGCCTGGTCTTATTCCAGATTAACATCCTGGGAGAATGGGTATTTCTGAGTAACAACTGGACGTCGGTTTCAGGCCACCATCTCGAAGAATCACTCAACAAAAGCCATTACAGCTATATTCACCCTGATGATCTGCCGGATTACAAGAAATTCTTTCTTACCCTTCTGCGAAGCAAAACGGAATCCAATCATTATACCCTGAGAATTATCTGCAAGAATAACGAATATAAGTGGTTTGAACTCACAGCACAGGCTGTATACGAGAAGGATGAAACCAAAGCAGTTGGTATTTCAGGAGTATTAAGGGATGTACATGATGAAAAAGTCATGGCACACAGAACAAAGGTGCGGCTGCAGTCCCTGGAGAAAGTGATTGAGTGTGTGCCCGGCATGATTTACCGGGGACTGAATAACACGAAATGGACGATGGAATTTGTCAGTTCGGGCTGTTATGAAATTACCGGCTATATGCCGGATGACCTGATAAAAAGCCATAAACTGTCTTACGCATCATTAATACACCCTGAAGACCGACAGTATGTATGGAATGAGGTGCAATGTGCGCTGGATGAGAACAGAATTTTTGATTTGACTTACAGAATCTTAACCGCCCACGGCACCCAAAAGTGGGTCTGGGAGCGAGGACAGGGAGTTTTTTCATCCAGCGGAGAGCTGCTGGTTCTGGAAGGTTATATTGCGGATATTACAGAGGACAAAAAGGCCGACGAAGTCAGAAAAGCAAGCTTGCTATATGACGAACACAGCAATATGCCCAACTGGCTGCTTTTTAATGATCGTCTTTCTGAGGCCATACGCAGAAGAAACCAGGACTCACGTTATGCCTTTGTGTTCATATTATTACAGATTGACAAGTATGATGAAATCATAAACATTTATGGTAAATCTTCCGCCAATATGCTGGTAGTTGAGATACAGAAAAAAATATTAAAAAATTTCGAGAATAATGCGACAATCTCACGGGCCAATGAAGCCGGCCTGGGAATACTTCTGGAATCAATTGATGGCTTTAATAATCTTAACAAGCTAATTCAGAATGTTCACGAAATCATCCTCCTTCCCGTACAGGTAAATGATTACGAAATATATGCAACAGCCAGTCTCGGTGTCACTTTAAGCACTAAACAGTATTCGAATTGTGATGAGCTGATCTACGATACTGAACAGGCATTGAGCAGAGCCCGGGCACTGGGAGGCGCCAGGCATGAGGTATTTGATCTAAAACAGCATGCAAAAGCCGCTGCGCAATCCAAATATGAACAGGAAGTGCGTTCAGCCCTGGAAAACAGATCAATGCAAGTCTGGTGGCAGCCGGTTGTTGGTTTAAAGTTCCAATCTCTTGCCGGCCTTGAAGCCAAGCTTGTCTGGAATCATCCTCAGCGGGGCAATCTCTTCGCTGAAGAATTTGTCCCGCGGATAAATGATACACAGCTATTGATACAGTTATGGGAATTCATGCTTTCCGATACCTGTTATTATATGAATCAGTGGAAATCCATTACTGATTTCGATGAAGTAGGCATCAACATACAGATATTCGGCGAGACGCTGCTCGCTGCAGACTCAATACTAAGGCTGGGTGAAAAACTGCTGGAATCCAAACCACAATTCTGCAGCATTTCGCTCGGAGTTCCTGAAGATGTATTTCTACAGGCGACAGATACCGTAAAAGAGGTACTCGGCTGGTTACAGTCCAAAAAAATCTCAATAATACTTGATTCTTTTGGTGAGGGATTGTGCTCACTGGCTACACTGAAAAGGTATCCTCTGGACATGATCCGCCTGCACCCCTCGCTGCTTGATAGAGATCACTGCGACCCGCGCTTTGTCAAATCAATTGTGTCATTGGTCCACAGCTTCGATATTCCCGTCGCAGCAGACAGACTTTCTGACCACAAGCAATTAAACACAGCCATCGAGTACAATATCGACTTTGTTCAGGGTCCAATCGTTTCCAATCCCATCCCCTCCCCGGAAATTCCCGAAATCTTCAAGAAAAACTTTGCTATCAATCCTGCAACTATTTCCACTTAATGGTTACCCACAAGGTATTACTCCCCTTTAGGGATTGTCATAATAATGACCAACTTCGATGATATTGCTTGTGAAGAGTAGCTTGCCATATGCGATGCGGGAATCGCTGTTCTGCTATGCCGATTGAGGATATTCATAATCGTCGCCGCAGTCTTGTCGAGTAGATTTCTCTTCACCAAAAAACTCGAGGAGGACATCTTCATGAAGATTAAATCGGCAATCACTACTATGGCTCTGGGAATGCCATTACTGGCGGGGGCTCCTGCCGTGCAGGCACAGGACACGGGAGGAATATTCGATATCTCCAATTTCAGCAGCACGGTTACAATTACGACAGACTATGTCTTTAGAGGTATATCTTTCTCAGGCGAGGACCCTGCCATTCAGGGCTCTATGGATTGGGGCTACGAGAATTTCTATGCGGGCGTCTGGGGGAGCAGTATTGATGGAGCAGACTTTAGCGCCGAGCTGGATTACTACGGTGGCTATGCCAACTCTATCGGCCCAATTAATTATGACCTGATGCTCATTTATTTCCACTTCCCCGGCTCCGATGACCCGTTTGGCGGCCTGGAGAACGACCAGTTTGAAACCTGGCTTACACTGAGTCACGAGTTCTCTGATTTGCCCGGCTCTCCCAATGCAAGTGTCCGCTGGTCATGGTCTCCGGATTTCACTCTGGAAGACGGTAATGGCAACTATGTTCGCGCCGGACTCGGTTTCACACTGCCACACGGCTTCGGTCTGGATGGTTACTGGGGTTATCAGGATGTCGAGGGTGACAAGGCGACGGGTCCGGGTGGATTATTCGCGGCCCCGGGATTTCTTGATGACGGTTACAGCTACAGCCACTGGTCTGTGGGCCTTACAAAAAGCCTGAAGGGCTTTGATTTTGATCTTCGCTATCATGAGACTGATGAAGATGATGAAACTGCTGCCTTCTATGGTGCGGATAACATGGATGACCGCATAGTATTTACGGTGAGTCGAACCTTCTGAAGGTTCATGTTGTAAATACTGGCGGGAAGGAAGCTTTCAGCCAGTAATTTTCCCTCCGCTCATTGTGTGCGATTCAAGGGCATCCTTCCAGATGCCCTTTTTTTACGAATTTTACTTGCTGCTACCCCGGGGGATGCCGCGGCTGTAATCAAACAGTCTGCAATTCTGGTTTAGGGGTGCTATACACGGCCGACAGTCTCCCTCCGACCTTCAACTCATCAACGCCCTCTCCTGAGGTAACCGGAAGGCAAAAAAGGCAGGTCGGCCCCGTATCACTGGTACGGGATTGCCGGCTGCCATCTCATTGTTCGAAATTGTTTCGCAGTTCATCAGCGATTTCAAACAGATCAACTACCACTCCATAACGAGCAATGCTGAATATGGAAGCCTCTGGATCCTTGTTGATGGCGATAATGTTTGGCACATGTTTCATACCGGCCATATGCTGAACAGAACCGGAAATACCCATGGCTATGTAAACGTTGCAGTTGGCCACTGTTTTTCCTGACTGTCCCACCTGCCGTGATTTTGGCAGCCAGCCATTATCAGCAATAGGACGCGAACAGCCCAGCGTGAACCCCATGATATCCGCAAGCTCCTGAAATTTTTCGACGTTATCCTCCTCGTCGATACCGCGGCCAATGGACAGCATGAATTCAGCCTGGCTAATATCGACGTCGCCACCGCCTTCCGGCTCTATATATTCCAGATGCTGAGTATGCACTTCAGCCTGGGGCAGCTCAAAAGCCGTCATTTCGGCGTTACCTTTGTCCTCGACCGGCTTGAAGACATTACCCCGCACCGTAAGCAATATCGTATCCCGGGCCGGAAAATCGAGTTCCATGTGAATTTTCTCCGCGTAAGCGGCGCGGGTTGCCACGAGTTCGTCGTTTTCGTACCTGATGCCGAACACATCGGTGGCAAAACCGTAATTTCCCCGCATAGCGATTACGGGAGCGTAGCTCCATGCATCAACGCTGTGTGGCACCAGGACAACCGCCGGTTTGCGCTCACTGATGAGGGCACTGATAGCGGCTTCATAGGTGTCTACCTGAAACTCGTCTTCAGGGGTGGTGATCCTGATAATCTCATCCACTCCTTCCAGATTGAGCCGTTCCGAATATTTATCAGGGTCGCTGGCGAGCACTGTCACCATCAGTGGTTGACTTTTTTCCGCCTTTAACTGCCTGGCTGCCGTAATAACTTCGAGACTGGCCGGCGTCAATTCACCCTGACGATGTTCCGATATCACAAGTATGCCGCTCATTTTATGCCGCCCCCTGTAGTTCTTTAATGATTTCAGTGAGACGTGCAGCCTGTTCGGCCGGCGTCCCTTCAATGAACTCTGCCTGACCCTTTTCCGGCATAACCATGCGCCTGACACGGGACAAAGAACCTTTCACACCGACATCATCATCCGTCAGACCAATGTCTTCATGCGACAAGACCTCGATCTCCTTGCTTTTTGCCTGTTTAATGCCACGCAAGGAGGCATAACGCGGATCGTTTATACCGAGTTGTATGGTCAGAACGGCCGGCAGATCGATGGACATCTTCTGTTCCAGACCGCCTTCAAGTTCACGGTGTACCGTCGCCCTGGAATCACCCGGTTTCAGTTCCAGATGGTTAACCACGGCCGCATGCGGCCAGCCCAGTCCCGCTGCTATATTCATCCCGGTCTGGGCAAATGCATGGTCAGAAGACAGTGTTCCCGCAAAGACAACGTCCGGCTGTTCACGCTCAATCACCTTGACCAGTATTCTGGCTATGGCGCTTGGATCCGAACCTTCTATGGCATCATCCCATATCCTTATACCGCGTTCGCCGCCTTTCGCCAGGCACCGGCGCAGGGCGTCATCAGCCTCTTCCGGCCCGACGGTTACAGGAACAACTTCGATATTTTCACCTTCATTGGCTTCCATGATCCGGAGCGCTTCCTCATAGGAATAGTCATCCCATTCATTCAGTTCATAATCCAGATAATCCGGGTCTACCCCCGTGCCATCCTCAAGAAGTTCAAAGTCTTCATCGAGTGCAGCTATCTGTTTGATCGGCACTAATATCTTCATAAAGCTTTACTCCGCTCTATTGGCTTTCATGTTTGAAGTTTCTGCTGATGTCATTTCAAGCGATTTACGAACCAGCATCTGGGTGGCAATAAATCGCACCTGCGGCTCAGGATCATCAACCAGTCTGGTGTGTTCCGCCTCAGTAAGCACCGGATGCCTTGCCAGTATCGCCCGATTCAATGGATACGGGTCATCCAGCAGCATTTTCAGCACCACCAGTGGCGCCTGATTGTTCAGAATCACGGCGCGCCGGATATCCTTGTCGCTGTGTTCCGCTATTCTTTTCAGAATGCTCAGCGGCGTCGTCGGATTCTGGCCAATGCCGGACAGAATATCCGCGTCTTCCTCTTTCGCCAGTTCCAGGAGAATCGGCTCCGGCAAGTCGTCCCGGAATGCCACCCCTGCCCGCACCCAGCTGTTGGGATCCCGGGCCAGCTCGTGCAACAACCCGGCCGGGCACGCCGGGTTGCGTGCCACAGCGCGCCTGACTTCGGCGGTTTCATCCAGTGCCAGCCGCCGGAGTATGTCTTCGGGCGTTGTGCGGTTCCGGGCCACCCAGCGCCGCACCCAGTGATCCTCGTCCTCTGACAGATGCTCGATCACGGCTGTTGTCAAGCCGGCCCGCTGGGCCTCGGAACGCCTGACCTGGCGCGAAGGATCATCGGACAGCGCCCCGACTTCCTCCGCCGGCAGCAGCAGATTGCGCACCGATGCCGCGCGCACCTGCGGCGCCGGGTCATTCAGCAGCCGCACAAGCCGCTCGATCTGTGCCGCCGGATTCGACGCCAGCATCCGCCGTACCAGTACCTCCTCATCCTTTTCAGCCATCTCCTGAATATCTGCTGGACAATGCTCATTGGCTGCCACCTCGCCACGCAGATACCTATCACCTCGGGCCCACAGATCGCGCAGCATGATGGCATCGGCATTTGGATGCTTGGCAATCTCCTTGAGCAACTCCAATGGCGCTTCAGCGACAATCTCCGCCAGAATCTCCCGGCCGGTGTTGGGGTTGCCGCACAGGGCTTTCTGTACCACCGCCGAACCGCGCCATTTCAGCCCTGCCAATAAATCCGCAGGCGCATTTCTGTGAGCGGCAACTGCCGCAGTGAGCGGTTCTGAACCGTTGTTGCTGACCAGTTCGCGCAGGGTTTCAAGCGGCGTCGCCGGGTGGCGTGCAAGTCGCGCCTTGAAATTCGGGTCAGCCGCTAAACGGGCCATTCTGGCCAGCACGGAGGCCGGCGTATAGGGTGCAGAGGAAAGCTGACGCCGGCGTTTACCGGTGGCAAACAGAAGACTTTCCAGTTCACTGCGCCCGGCAGCATCCAGAAAAGGATGCAATGCCAGCCCAATGTAAATGTCATCCTGATCCACGGCCCGTTTCAGCAGTTCGTCAAGATACCGATTCCACTTGCCGCTGCCGGACCGTTGCCCGGAGTTACCGCTGATAGCCTGCATCACGCCCGTTACCCGGCTTTCAGACCTGTGCAGAATCTGCATCAGTCCGGACAACTTTATCGAGTTCCATGCATTCCTCTACCAGTTCAATCAACTCACGGACCTTGATGTTCTTTTCGTTACCTGTTGACTTGACCGAATCCTCGAACATGTTCATGCATTTGGGACAACTGACAACAAAAGTATCCAGGCCCTGAATTTCCGCCGCTTCTCGCATGCGGTTTTCCGAGGGTTTTTGCTTGTCCATGGGATCCGGGGTCCATATGCGGCCGCCTCCTGCCCCACAACAGAAAGAGTTGTCACGGGAACGTTTCATTTCAACAAGGTTGGCGCCCAGCATGTGTATCGATTCGCGTGGTGCGTCATAGCCCTTGTTCATGCGCCCCAGATGGCAGGGATCATGAAAAGTTACGGTATTGTTGTTCAGGTTCTTCTTGAGTTTTATTTCGCCATTCGCAAGCATGTGTCGTATCAGCGTGCTGGCATGCTCGACATCATATTTACCGCCAAATTCCGGATATTCATTTTTTAACGTATTGAATGAATGCGGATCGGTTGTCACTATCCGCTTGAAATCGCATGACTCCAGCGTCTCGATATTCTCTTCTGCAAGGTGCTGGTACAAACCTTCCTCGCCCACCCGGCGGACATCATTGCCGGCAGTCATCTCTGCTTCAAACAAAATACCAAAATCAACACCGGCAGAATGCAATATGCGTGCAAACGACTGCGACACCTTCTGATAGCGGGGGTCGAAAGAAGCAAAATCACCTACAAACCAGAGCACATCCACCGGCTCCTTGCGCGCATCTTTAATCTCAAAATCCAGTTTTTTGGTCCAGGCGGGACGCTTGCGTTTATTTTCGCCGAACGAATTGCCTTTCTTCTGTATATGCTGCAACGCAGTCTGGACCGCGGGTTCCATATCACCCTGTTCCACCAGCTGGCGCCGCATCTCCACGATCATGGGTACGTGTTCGATGCCCACCGGACAGATTTCCACGCAGGCCGAGCAGGTCCGGCAGGCCCAGAGCGTTTCACTGCGGATCTGATTGGGCCCGTCACCCAGTGCCGAAAGCGCCTCCGCTGCAGGCAGCGATCCGCCTTCCAGTTTGTCGGACGCCAGTTCGCGCAGAGACAGCACCAGATCGCGCGGTGATAGCGGATAGCCGGTGGCATTGGCCGGACAGGCTTCATGACAGCGTCCGCATTTGGTGCAGGCATCAAGATGAAGCAGGTGCTTGCTGCTGAAGTCCGCGATGCTGCTATAACCGATTTTATCGCTCTCCAGATCCGCCATGGGCAGCCTGGAAGAAGGTTTCGGATCGCGCATCGACAGGGACGCCATGGCGGTGAATATATGCTTCACCTTGGTAAAGGGAATCAGGGCTATAAAAGCCAGGGCGAGAACGCCATGGAACCACCAGGTATAAAGACGCACAGCCTCACCCGTCTCCGCCGACATGGACAGCCCCTGAAAAAGATAAGCCAGCAGCGTCCCGACCGGCGACCACCAGCGATAATCCCAGACGGTGGGATCGTCCGCCAGCCATACCAGCCTGGCGGCCTCGAGTATATAACCTGTAATGGCAATAATAATCAGGGTCCATAAAAAGGCCCAGTCTTCCCGCCGGTAGAAGGTCCGGTCATAATCGGGGTCCTCCGGACTACGATCGGGGCGCTTGTAATCCAGTTTTGGTAGTGCGAGCCATTTCCGCCGGTACATCATGTACAGCAGGCCGGCGATCAGCGCCACCCCGGCAATATCCATCACGAGGGAGAACCATAAGTAGAAATCCCCGTACCAGAATGTGAATCCTAACAGCGGTTCGGTAATATCATATTCAAGCGTAATGGTTGCTGTGCCAATGAACAGCAACACGAAGCCAAAGAAGATAAGCGCATGGGTATGACCGGCCGCCTTGTCACGACGCTTTATCGGTCTGTGAGACAACAGGGCAGAAACCATGTCAACGATCCCGTTCCACAGATTTCTGATTCGTACAGGTTTTCCACGGCGATATTTCCTGATCTGGATGTAGCATCCGTATATAAAAACGGCTATGGCTAAAATGGCCACCACGTAAAACGACGCCAGCATCCAGCCAGGAAAGTCCTGGAACAATATGCGTGTAACGTTTTCAGGATCGTGTTGCGGATTGACCATATCGGATGACTGAAATCGGGATCATGAAATGCAACGAACTGCTGCCGGCCTGGGGGTTATCCGGACAATTTCTGAAAACACACTCTGGCGCAGCCGTGGGCTGCGCCAGAGTGATATTAAATGGCTGGCCATGCTACTTCTGGTATACGAGGTCGCATTTGCCGCCGGGTATATGCGCAGTACCCCAGACCGCGACTTCACGCTTATAAGGTTTCGGATACTGGGCCCGTTTTTCCTCGATTTCGCGGGCCAGCCGGTGTCCATCGAACGTGGCGTCGGCAATGATTTTCGGCGCGTAGGCGTCGCCAATCACGTACACGTCCTTGATGCCGTTCTTTTTCCATTCATCCTTGCGCGCCTTAAGACCCTTATAAAGATCATTGACGGAGCGCTTGCCGGTCACGAGCACCAGCGTGTCGAATTCATGCCACTGATGGGTCTTGTTTTCATCACGCGGCAGCTTGCCGGGACCCTTGTATTCGCGCTTGGAACCCTCGCCGAACAGGTTGTAAACCTCGATGCGCCCCTTCTCGATCCTCGACGCCCAGGACTCCCCGATAACCTCGACATGAAGCTCGTGCAGCCTGCGCATCATATTCGGAAACTCCAGCGTGAACTCCATGTAGGAGGCGAGCCCGACACCATCGATGATTGTGACTTCATGGCCGGCCAACGCTAGCTTCTCAGCCAGGCTGGGGGTCATCCAGTAAGTATCCGCGCTCAGAATAGTCACCCGCTTGCCGATCTTCTTCTTGCCCTCGAAGATCTGTTCGGGCGTGATCTGATCGTTCTGGCTGGCATCGGCACCCGGAATCGGTTCGTGGGTCAGGGCGTTATTACCGTCGGTATTCCAGGAAGAACCAGTAGCAACAACGATCTTTTCCGCACCATATTCGAGCGCTTCATCTACCGTCATCGGCTTCTGGCTGAGCATCAACTGGGATTCCTTGTTCTTCTTCAGCAGCTTGTTGATCTGGACTTCACGGTAATCCCGGTGATATCCCCATTCACCCAGATTGGGTATGTGATCGACAATATCATTCATATGACCACCGACCTTGTCCCGGGTGTCGTATATATGGGTCGTATAGCCGCGCTCGAGAAGCACGCGGGCGCACTCGCCGCCGGCCGGGCCCGCGCCGATCACCAGGATCGAATCGTCCGATCCGGCCTTCGGGAAGATCTCCGGGTGCCAGCCGCGACGGTACTCCTCGCCGGCGGTGGCATTCTGGGTGCAGATCATCGGGGGACCACCGATCTCCCAGCGCGAAATGCAGACATTGCAGCCGATGCAGACACGGATATCATCGTAACGGCCCTCCTCGATCTTCTTGGGCAGGAATGGATCCGAAATACTCGGCCGGGCGGCACTGATAATGTCCAGCTGGCCGGAATTGATGGCCTCGACCATCTTGTCGGCATCGGTCCAACGGCCGACGCCCAGCACCGGCTTCTTGCTGACCTGCTTGATGTATTTCTGCCAGGGAAGCTGGTGTCCCATGGTATAGAATCGTGATGGCCCGGCATCCTCACCCCACTGGGCGATATCGCCCACATTGACGTCCCAGACGTCAACATAGGGATCGGCCAGTTCGACAAACTTCATGCCATCCTTTTCAACCTCAATGGCGTCAGGTCCATACAGAGTATCGACCGCAAACCGGGTGGCAATGGCGCAGTCATCGCCCACTGCCTTCCTTACTTTTTCCAGCGTTTCTACCCAGAAGCGGGCCCTGTTCTCCAGCGAGCCACCATAATTGTCGGTCCGCTTGTTGTAATACGGTGACAGGAACTGAAGCGGTAGATAGGAGTGGCCGCCATACACATAGACGATATCGAAACCGGCATCCCGGGCACGCTTGGCAGCTTCCACATAAAAACCCTGGACATCGTTGATATCGTCCTGATCCATTTCATGGCAATAGGTTGCCGTTTCGAACTCCGAGGCATACTGGCTGGGACCGCGTGGTGTCTGGCGCGTCTCCATGCATGGTGCATGCGGTCCGCCGTACCACATCTCGACACCGGCGAGAGAACCATATTTATGAATATGATCGGTCATTGCCTTCAGATTATGGACATCACCCTCATCCCAGAGACGTGCCGACACACGCATCACATCATCCGATTCCGGATGTATTGAACAATATTCCGTATTGATGCCGCCCCAACCACCTTCCGCCTTCAGCGATCGATGGGCAGCCTGAAAACCTGGCTTGTCAGAACCCGCGCCAATGCAGTGTGGTGACTGGTAAAACCTGTTGCGCATGGTCTTGGGGCCAAGTTGAATTGGCTCGAACAAGATGTCATGTTTTGAATTACGCGCCATTTTAATCACTCCTCAATATAAACAAATTGCAAGCTCAGCTGGATCAACGATTTTGCATAACATCCAATTAAATAATTGCACTCGAAACATGAGAATACAGACATACCGATTATTAAATAACAGCAGACTCCGCTGGCCTGTCATCTTCCATCGGGTAGGCATATTTATCCCAAAACAGGTTGCCGATGTCCCATCCAGATTCGATCGCCGAATCAATCACATCCGATATAAAACGGCTGGAACCGGAAATATACACAGTTACTGAATTATCTTTATCAGCAAAAATATTTCTAATATCAAACGAATGCACTTCAGTGGTTATCAACGTATTGATAGTTAAATAATCAAGTGCTTCCCGGTTCAGATATTTAAAAATATCGTCCCTTTGCCTGACTATATGTGCAATTTCATAATTTTTATCCGTAAGACAGACCGTATTCAGATGTGACAGAAAAGCGGCAATGCCGGATCCGCCGGCAATAAAATAGGCAGAATTATTATCATTGCTAAAATCAATACCCCGCCGCGGCATTGATATTTTCAGTCTGTCGCCTATGCGCGCATTCCTGTTAAGCCAGTTGTTTTTACTGTCATTATCAGACGGGCTGTCCACCACAATAATCTGGTAATGATCTGATTCATCAGGTGAGCTCGTTATGCTATAGGGCGTCGGTTTGTCGCCGGGTCTTAACGGAACACCTACCGCGATATTACTGCCTGCTTCAAAAGCCGGAAGCCTGCAACAGTCGGCTGATCTAATCGTGAAACGTTTCGCAGATGCCGATACGATTTCCAGATCAGCAATGTAAACTGGCATTTCTCGCGTTCTTCCCATATTGTCTTCAACGATATGTTGACTCACTTTCCCTTTTGTCTAAGGCGGAGAGGATCATAAAAAGGCGGCTTAAATACCGTCGCTTCACTGGTAAAATCGCCGCCATGCACCTCTACCGACGTGCCTGGTGCGGAAAATTCGGGCTTGATATGAATAAGTGCAAGAGACTGCATTAAATACCGGCTGTAAACGGGTGTCGTGACAAGTCCCACCTCCTTGCCATCCTTGATTAACTTTGCCCCCTCGGGAGCTGCTTTATCACTCCTGCAGACGATTCCTGTCTGCAGAAATCTCTCTTTCCCTTTCTTTTGTTGCAAGGCTTTTTTTCCACGGAAATCGTCTCTTTCGACCTCGATTCCCCAGGACATACCATTCAAGTCTACGGCCCATGACATACCCAGTTCCCATGGCGTGACATCGCCCTCAGGCATATCAAAAGGATAAAACAGGAGACCGGCCTCAACCCGGCAAAGATCCAGACAGGTGAACGAACAGGGCATTATGCCGAACTCGGCACCTTCATCTAATATGGTGTCCCATAACTCGACAGCGTCATCGCTGGAGCAGAAAATCTCGTAGCCACGCTCGTGCGAATACCCTGCTCTGGAAATCAAAACATCTTTACCGAACAGCTTGCTCTTTTTATGATGAAAGTAAGGAAGTTCAGACAGTTCAATACTTGTATGGGGCGAGAGCAGATTTAACACCTGCGGACCTTGTACTGACAATATATGCACATCAGCATCCCTGGATATTGTTACATTCTTCCCTTTTGAATATTCTTCCAGGACCTCTTCGGCATCACCGTCACCATGGGTGGCTCGATACTGATTCTGATCATCACAGTAGACCAGGAAATCATCCGTAATGGCTCCTTCTTTATTGCACAGACATCCCAGTCTTGACTGTCCCGGCTTAAGCACTGACATGTCCGCTGCCTGCATGGCATTGATGACTTCAAGCGCATCTGGTCCAGTGATATTGATAACCTGCAGACAGGTAACATCCCACAGACCGACGCGTGACCTTACCGCGACATGCTCATCATCAGGATTTGTGTTATAAAGCCAGGGCACTCCCATATTCCATAACGGCTCCTCAAAACTGGCGCCAAGCTCTTTATGCCTGCTGTACAGAGCGTTATGTCTTAATTCAGTCATTGCCTGCTCCCGATATTTCAACTATATGCGCTTGATACCAAGACTTTTTCGGAAAAAGTCAAATAAAATTCAGGGCCCTATTTCAGGATTTTCAATCATGTACTCATGCCCCGAAGAGCGTCAATCGCCCCTAAGACATACCACCTATGGAGTAAACTGATCAGCTGTTTATTTGCATGGCCTTCCGCTTACTTACTGAAAATTATGCAATTACTCCATAGGTGGTATTACAGATGTGCAATTGACATATAACCACCCTGCTTTAATCATGGTCCTGCTCTGGATTAGCAAAACAGATGACATTTAAACTAGGTCAACCAATCCCGTTGAGTCAGATTTATTGATTTTCAGAACAACAATAATAAATTACGACATTCCTGAAATTACATTTTCCGAGGGAGTCTCTGTATGCCTTTGGGTTTAATTAAATATGGGCTTTCCAAAAAATATCCTGCTCGACGGGACATACCGCCGAATAAGGACCTGAAGAATTCCTACGACGTAGTTATTATCGGCGCTGGCGGCCACGGCGCATCGATTGCATACCATCTTGCCCGTTATCAGGGCATTACGAATGTTGCGGTTCTTGATAAAGGTTATCTGGGTGGTGGCAACACAGCACGGAATACAGCAGTCATTCGTTCCAACTACATAACCCCGGACTCAGTCAACTTCTACAAGGAATCCGTTGAGTTATACAAACAGCTGTCGAATGAGCTGGGTTATAACATGCTTTATTCACAGCGTGGACAGCTGACCCTCGCACATTCTGATGCAAGCATGCGCACATTCAGATTACGCGCTGAAGTCAACAAGCATTGTGGCGTGCGCTCAGAAATGGTTGATCGGGATCAAATAAGAGAAATCGTCCCTTGCCTTAACCTTGACAGGCATGCTCGTTTCCCGATTATCGGTGGCCTGTGGCACCGGGACGGTGGCACTGCCCGTCACGACTCCGTTGCCTGGGGATACGCCATGCGTGCCTCACAGCTGGGCGTAGAATTCCATCAGCGAACCGAAGTAACAGGTATCCAGAAGGCCAATGGGCGGGTAACAGCAATCGACACCAATCGCGGCACTATCCACTGCAAGGATGCAGTACAAGCAGTTGCCGGAATGAGCAGTGTGATCGCCAGAATGGCCGGAATAAGACTGCCGATCAGAACCTTTCCTCTACAGGCTATGGTAACGCAACCGCTGAAACCGTTCATCGACCCGCTGGTCAGTTCTGCTGCGTTGCATTGCTATATATCACAGACAGCCCGGGGCGAGATTGTTATTGGTGGAGGATCTGATCCTTATGACCTTTATTCGACACGCTCGACGCTCGAACTCAAGGAGGGCCTGATTGCACATATGCTGGAAATGTTTCCGTTTATGAGCGAAGTAAAGCTGCTTCGGCAATGGGCGGGCATGACGGACATGACTCCGGACTACAGTCCGATCATGGGAGAAAGCCCGTTACAAAATTACTGGCTGGATGCCGGATGGGGTACCTGGGGTTTCAAAGCCACCCCCGTAGCAGGCAAACGTATGGCTGAAACTGTAGCCACCGGCAGGGTGCCTGATCAAATCAAGCCATTCAGTCTCGCAAGATTTGCGACTTACCAATTATCTAACGAAGCCGGAGCTACGGCGGCGAGTCACTAAACAGCAGGAGTTTTCTGCATGAAGATTATGCATTGCCCACTGAATGGTCCACGCAATATATCGGAATTTGCATCAGGCGGAGAAGTTACTCAGATGCCGGAACCATCTGAAACTGACGATCAGGCCTGGGCCGAGTACATATGGATGCACAATAACACTGCGGGAGTTGTAACTGAATGGTGGTGCCATGTACCCACCTCTTACTGGTTCCTTGCCGAACGCAACACGGTTACTGACGAGATTCTTCGCACTTATCCCGCCAATGAGAGATACAGGGAACGCATAACCTTCGCAGCGGGTCCGGAGAAGAAAAAATGAATGGTATTGACAATACCAGCTCTTCCGGTACCGAACGCGGGACCAACACGCAATCCCGCAATGGCCTGTTTATTGATTCTTCTAAAATTATTGAGTTTTATTTTGAAGGACGAAAATACCAGGGGCATGAAGGCGATACCATAGCCAGTGCTTTAGCGGCTAATGGTGTCTGGCTGCTGGCCCGATCATTTAAATATCACCGTCCCAGAGGAATACGTTCTCTTGCAGGACTTGAAGCCGATCCTCTGGTGCAGCTTGAATATGAGCCGAATGTTCAGGCAGACAGTTATCCAATCTCGTCCGGCATTGAAATATATGGACAAAATTACAGCGGCAGTCTCGAAAATGATCGGCTGGCCATTATGGGTCTGTTCAGCCGCTTTATGCCTGTCGGTTTCTATTACAAGGCATTCTTCCGCCCCAAAGGCATCTGGCAGAAATTCTGGGAACCCTTAGTCAGGCGCAGTGCCGGACTCGGCAAGGTCAATCTGAAAACGCCACACGGTTACTATGACAAAAGCTACAGCTTTTACGACGTAGTGGTTATAGGAGCAGGACCAGCCGGCCTGTCCTCTGCAATTGCCGCCGCGCGGGCCGGAGCCGAGGTGTTGCTAATTGAACGGGAAAGGAAAATCGGCGGTTCGCTTAATTATTTTCGCTTTGATGTGAACAATAAAATGGCGGCTAAAATCCGCGACGAACTTCTCAGCGAGCTGGACAGCCTGCCGAATATCGAAGTAATGACCGAGGCCAATTGCAATGCATGGTATGCGGATAACTGGCTGCCGATCATCAAGGAAAACCGCCTTTACAAAACCCGTGCAAAGGAAGTCATCCTTGCCACCGGTTCCATGGAACAGCCTGCTGTATTCAGGAACAATGATCTGCCCGGTATTATGCTGGGTTCCGGTGCGCAGCGCCTTTTGAACCTCTATGGCGTCAAACCGGGAAAACGGGCTGTAATTCTTACCTGCAATTCCCACGGTTATGGCGTTGCGCTCGATTTACATGATGCAGGCGTAGACGTTGCTGCCATTATTGATATGCGAGTTGATATAGCGGAAGACGAATTTACCGAAGCGGCCAGAAGCAGCGGCATCAGAATTGAGAAGAACTCGACCGTCAGTGAAGCAATTCCAATATCCAGAAACAAACATATCAAGGGCGTCCGCGTAGCGCCCATTACCGGTCAGGGTAAATATGGTCAAAACAGCAGCGAAATTGACTGCGATCTCCTGTGCATGAGTATCGGCTATACACCGGCTTACCAGTTAGCCCTGCAGGCCGGAGGACAGCTCGAATACGATGATGCTAACGCTATTTTCGAGATTACCGGCACGCCAGCTCATCTTCGGCTGGCAGGTTCAACAGATGGGATTTACGAGCTGAACGCTGTCAGGATCAGTGGCCAGCATGCCGGATGGCAGGCTGCAACCGCTTTAGCCCTTGAAGCCGGCGACGAACCCCGACTGCCGGCTGAAAAGGGGCAACAGGGCATCAATCATCCATGGCCGATATTTCCCCATCCCAAGGGCAAGGAATTTGTGGATCTGGATGAAGATCTTCATTACGCCGATATCGTGAACGCCTGTGCAGACGGATATGCAGAGCTCGAACTGGTCAAGCGCTATTCCACGGTTGGCATGGGTCCGTCCCAGGGTCGTCATTCCGCCCTGAGCACGGCCAGAATTGTAGCCATGGCAACCAACAGAAGTGTTTCTGAAACCGGCGTTACTACTGCACGCCCGCCCCTCGCTGCTGAGAAGCTCGGTGTACTGGCGGGCAGGTCTTTTGAACCTGAGCGATTAACGGCAATACATCACCGGCATATGGAATCCGACGCTACCATGATGAATGTTGGTTTATGGTGGCGCCCGGCCTATTACGGTAGCAGCCAGCACAAGGCAGACTGCATTCAAAATGAAGTCCTGACCATCCGCAATAATGTCGGACTGATTGATGTTTCCACCCTGGGCAAAATCAGGATTCGTGGCAGCGATGCTGCCGAGTTCCTCAACCGTATGTACACATTCGCTTATTTAAAGCAGCCGATCGGACGCGCCCGCTACTTATTGATGACAAATGAGGCAGGCACAATAACGGATGACGGTGTGGCCGTACGCCTGTCAGATGACAGCTTTTATATAACGGCAACCACTGGCGGTGTTGATAACGTCTACCGGGCCATGCTCTGGTGGAATGCCCAGTGGCGCCTTGATGTTGATATAACCAATGTGACAGCGGCCTATGCAGGCGTCAATATTGCCGGCCCCGGCTCCCGTGAGGTTCTGGAGAAGCTCTGTCCTGACATCGACTTATCAGCGCAGGCCTTTCCCGCCAATGAAGCGCGAACCGGCACGGTAGCTGACATACCTGCATATCTTATACGCGTGGCCTTTGTTGGTGAGCTTGGCTATGAAATTCATGTACATGCCTCACAGGGGGAGGCACTCTGGGATAACCTGCTGGAGGCTGGCAAGTCACACGATATCAAGCCTGTCGGCATTGAAGCGCAGCGAAATCTGAGGATGGAGAAAGGCCATATTATTGTCGGCCAGGACACCGATGCCATGACTTATCCCGAGGAATGCGGCATGGGCTGGGCTGTAAAGTTCGATAAGCCTTTTTTTGTTGGAAAACGCTCACTTGAAATCCGCGCCAGATATCCCTCAAAACGCAAGCTGGTCGGCTTTGAAATCAAAGACAAGTCGATCGATATGCCGGAGGAATCAAACATTGTACTTCATGGCAATACCATTACGGGTCATGTGACATCAGTTGCCCGCTCTCCAGTACTGGATAAAGTCATCGGTATGGCCTATGCCAGATCAGACACAGAACCAGGTGACACTATTACCATAAAACTGACCAATGGCCAGATAATTAATGCCGGTGTCGTCTCTATGCCCTTTTACGATCCGGAAAACAAACGCCAGGAGATGTAAGCGCATGTCGGAGAATCTTGCACAGCCCGCTGATTTCAAAGTCCGCAGTTTTCATTACCGAACACTGCTGGCCGACGGTGCCCACTTTACTGAATTTTCCGGTTGCGCAATAGCGTCCGGCTACGGAGCCTCCATTGAAGAAGAGTCCGCCCAGGCCAGGGAACTCGGTCTTGCTGATCTGTCACCACTGCCAAGAACCGGTTTCAAAGGCCGCCGGGCACTTGAATGGCTGAAACAGGCAGACCTGCAGATGGGTGATGACAACAACTTCTCATGGCTTCAGGACAGTGGTTCCATAGTAGCCAGACTTGCCAATACAGAAGCACTCATTTTGAGTGATCTGGCTAACAATTCAGGCATTTGTGCCCAGCTTGATAACAGAGTGACCAAAGAAAAACCCGAATCCTGTTATCACGTTCCCCGGCGTGAATCATCTGCATGGTTTCTGGTTACCGGCACCTGTGCAGACATCATGTTTGCAAAAATATGCGGCGTTGACATGAGAAGAACCAAATTCCCCTCCGGCAGGGTTGCCCAGACTTCCATGGCGCGCATGAATGTCATCAGTATACGGAGCGATTTGGGAGACGTGCCCGCCTATCATCTTATTTTTGACAGTGCCTCGGCTGATTATCTGTGGCGAATGCTAAAAGATGCCATGACCGAATTTGGCGGCAAACCGGTTGGTTATGATGCGATAGCCGACATAATACGGTAAGGGTGACGTCCAGCCTGCGTGTGACAATATCAAGCCGATAAGTCACTGCAACACTAATATATTAAATATCCGGACTACCTCTTACGTGATACTCATCATGTGCAATTGACCACCACGAAGAGTCACACGATTATTCATTACATAATCATGGCTTTAGTTTAACGGTGGGAAGTGGTAGCGATCATGCCTGCCTGGACATCGTGATCATTTCCCTGAAAGTCACAGGGGTTTACATGGACGTACACAAAGCCGCCTGAAAATATCTTCACAGGAGGATGATCATGGGCATTACTCGACGTGATTTGATTAAGGCAACGGCCTCAGGCGTTGTTTTAAGCGGTATCGGCTTACCTTTCTCGACTCTCAGGGCCGAGTCAAAAACGGTCAAGATCGGTTTTCTGGCACCGTTGACCGGCGAAGTCTCTGCATGGGGCTTGCCGGGTCTTTACGGCGCAGAAATCTGGGCCGAAAAGATCAACAAGACCGGTGGCATCAACGTTGGGGGCGAAAACTACATGGTGGAGATCGTCTCCTTCGATAATGAATATGCTCCCGAAAAGGCGCTGCAGGGATATCGGCGTCTCGTGTCGGAGGACGACGTCAAGCTCATCATGATGCTCGGTGGCGATACCTGGCCGGCAGTACAGAGGTTCGCCAACCGTTCCAAGATGCTGACCTCGACGCTGTTGCCAAGCGATCTTTCTCCCGACACTCCCTATCTGATTGCGCCCTGCGAGGTGCATCCCATCTATAATGTGACCGGTGTCGAATGGATGGCCGAACAATTCGGTGATCTCAAGAAAGTTGTCATCACTGCACAGAACGATTCCCTCGGCCTGCCCTCGGTGGCAACCTACAAGGCCGCGTTCGAGGCCGCCGGTCTGGAAGTGGTCGGCCAGAACCTGTTCGATCCCGCCACCACCGACTTCGCGGCAGTCACGGGATCACTGCTGGCCAACAACCCCGATGTCGTCTGCCTGGACACCTGCTACGCCGACTACGTCAACCTGCTGTGCGAACAGCTCTACCAAAAGCGGTTCAAGGGCAAGATCATTTCCTGCACGCTGGACACCTATCCGAAGATCATCGAGAAGACCAGCCAGGAATGGCTGGACGGCACGATCTTCCAGTTCCCGGATTTCGACGATCCGATGATGGAAAAGGACTTCATCAACTTCCCGAATCCTAAAGAGTTCCAGGAAGCCTATGACGCCCGGCATCCGGGCACCTGGACCGCTGTGTCCTGGGAATATGCTTCCATCATGGACCTGTGGAAGACCGCCGCCGAGGAGGCCGGCAGCGTCGAACCCATGGACGTGCTGGAACAGATGAAGGCCGGCGGCACGGCCCCGCATGCGTTCGGCGATGCCAAATGGTGGGGCGAGGAACTCTGGGGCATCAACAACGCCCTGGTGGGCAACTGGCCGGTGGTCGCACTGGATGGCGGCAAGGCCCGTATTCAGGCCTTCAAGAGCATCCCCGAATGGTGGGGCAAGCATGGCGACCTGCTGCTCAAGCACATGAAGGAGATGGACCTTCTGAGAACCTGACGCCAGCCACGTCTTTATCACTAATATGTGCTACGGGAGCCCGGACAACCTTTGTTCGGGCTCCTCAGCTCAAGTCTCAGGGGAACAGGATTGGAACTTGTCATCCAGACTATTGTAAATGCAATAGTACAGAGTGGATTTTTTGCACTGACTGCTGTCGGTCTGGTTCTGATCTTCGGTGTGCTCGGCATTATCAATTTCGCCCACGGCGAGTTTTACATGGCCGGAGCTTTTACCGTCTGGTACCTGTACTCGATCCTGGGATGGCCGTTTCCGATCGCGGTCACATGCGCATTCCTGCTGGTCATGACGATCGGTATCGTCATGGAACGATTGCTGTTCCGGCCCATGCGTGACAATCCGCTCGGCGGCCTGATCATGTCGATCGGCGCCCTGTTCATACTCCAGGTCCTCGCGGTCAAGATCGGCGGTGTAGGCCTGATGAAACACGTGCCCGCCCCCTATCGCGGTACACTGAACATCTACGGCGATGTAGTAGTTGCAAATCAGAAGCTGGTGGCCCTTATCGTGGCGGCCGCACTGCTGTCATTCATCTGGTATTTCCTGACCTACACGAGGCTTGGCTGGGCGCTGCGCGCAGTTGCCCAGGACCATGAGGCCGCTTCCTTGCAAGGCATCAGCATCAACAGGATTTCCATGATTGCCGTCGGTCTCGGCGCTGGCCTGGCCGGTGTCGCCGGCGGCCTGATAGCGCCGATGGCCCGCGTCGAACCCTACATGGGTCATCACGCCATAATCACTGCTTTCATCGTGACCATCGTCGGCGGACTCGGTAGCCTGAGCGGCGCCGTACTGGCCGCGATCCTGTATGCGTTCTTCCATACCTTTGTCACGACCTATTACGGCGGCACAATCGCAACCATGCTCGGTCTTTTGATCATGCTGCTTGTCCTGATCATCAAGCCAACCGGACTGATGGGTACACGGGTCAACGAGTAAGAACAATGAATACGCGTATCAAAACCATCATCGGCCTGTTCATACTGTTCGGGGTGCTGTCCGCGCTTCCGTTCGGACTCAAGCTCTGGCAGCAGGATTTCATGATCTTCCTGCTCATCAATATTCTCGTCGCCGTCAGCTACCGCCTGATGACCCTGACGGGGGAATGGTCGCTCATTCACGCGGTGCTCTGGGGCGCCGGCGGCTACGGCAGCGCACTGCTTATGAAGGAATGGGGCTGGTCGTTCTGGATCGCCATGCCGGCCGCCGGTCTGATCACCGCCTCGATCGCCCTGATCCTGAGTTTTCCGCTGTTCCGCATGAAGGGATTCTTCTTTCTTATCGGATCATTCGCCATCGGCGAGGCCATCCGCCTGAGCTGGAACTATTTCCAGGTGCCGTTCGGCGGCCCCCGGGGACTGCAGTTGATCCCGTCGCCGGAACTCTGGATCCCGGGCGCCGGCATTATCGAGATATGGAATCCCGTGCATTATTACTTTATGACCCTGATCATTGTGTCGCTCTGCCTGTTGATACTGTACCGGCTGGAGCATTCCAGGATCGGCATGACGCTGAACGCCATTCATTGGCGTGATTCACTGGCGGAATCCGTCGGCGTCAACACCTTCCGGTACAAGACGGTGGCATTCATGATTGCGTCATTTTTTGTCGGTATCGCCGGCAGTCTGTTCGCCCATTACCTGGGATCGCTGAATCCGCATCAGTTCGAGGTCTCGGCCATGGTCTTCATCCTTGTCTGGGTAATCGTCGGCGGCACGAATACCTTTGCCGGGCCCATCATCGGCGTAACCGTGCTGTCCGTACTCAATGAATTCTTCCGTCAGGCCGAAGAATGGCGGCCGCTGATTTACGGCGTCATCCTGATCCTCAGCATACGTTTCATGCCGGATGGTATCGACAGCCTGCCGGGACGCATCCGACAGTATCTGGCCCGGCGGCGGGAAGGCAGCGGACAAGCAGTCAATGCCTGAAGATTCCCGGCCTGTGGCTGAATCTTCAGGCCTCTTCCGCATGGAGTAAGGAACGTGACAGTACTGGAGATCCATAACGTAACCAAGCAATTCGGCGGTCTGGTTGCGCTGAACGATGTATCCTTTCGGGTCGAAGAGGGTGAGATTCGCGGCCTGATCGGCCCGAACGGCGCCGGCAAGAGCACGATGTTCAAGAACATCGCCGGCTTTTACCGTCCCACCCATGGAAAAATACTATTCCAAAGTCAGGATATCAGCGGCTGCAAGCCCCATAGCATTGCCCGCATGGGTGTCGTGCGCACCTTTCAGGAAACCACCCTGTTCAAGGAAATGACCGTTTTCGAGAACGTGCTGGTGGGATGCCATCTGCAGGCCGAGAGCGGGCTATTCGCCGCCATCTTCAATACCGATCGTGAGAGGCAGCGCGCCGCCGAGGAGAAATCGCTCGAAGTGCTGGAATTCCTGGGTCTGTCAGAGCGCAAGAACGACCTGGCTTCGAGTCTGCCACTGGGTTCTCAACGCGCCCTGGCGGTGGCTATCGCCCTCGCCTCCTCGCCCAGGCTCCTGCTGCTCGACGAACCGTTCGCCGGCATGAGCCAGGAGGAAAGACACATCCTGATGGATCTGCTCCGGAAAATACAACAATCCGGCGTGACCATGATCCTGGTGGAGCACGACATGTCGGCCGTCATGGGCGTGTGCGGCTTCCTGACCGTGCTGAACTTTGGCAGTCTGCTGGCCGAGGGCACGCCGGACGAAGTCCGCAAGAACGAAAGAGTCATCGAAGCATACCTGGGTTCCACTTGACATGCCATTAGAGCTGCAAAACATCGAGGTCTATTTCGACCAGGCCGCCGCCCTGCGCGGGGTTTCCATGAAAGTTGCCGAAGGCAAGATCACCACACTGATCGGCGCCAACGGCGCCGGTAAAAGCACGACACTCAGGACCATCTCCGGTCTCGAGAAACCGACTTCGGGGGCAATTCATTTCGAGGGCAAACGCATAGACAAACTGCCCCCGGACAGGATACTCAAGATGGGCATAGCCCACGTACCGGAAGGACGGCGGGTATTTCCCGACCTCAGCGTCAACGAAAACCTGAGGCTGGGCGCCTTCACCCGCAAGGACACTGCGGAGATTGCCCGGGATCTGGAATCGGTCTTTGAGCATTTCCCCCGCCTGCGCGAACGAAAAAACCAGAAAGCCAATACGCTGAGCGGCGGCGAACAGCAGATGGTGGCCATCGGCCGGGCGCTGATGTCCCGGCCCAGGCTGCTATTGCTAGACGAGCCGTCGCTCGGCCTTGCGCCGCTAATCGTGAAGGAAATCGCCAGTATCCTGCTGGAAATCAACAGGCAGGGTGTAACCATCATTCTGGTTGAGCAGAATGCGGAACTGGCACTCGGAGTCGCGCAGTATGGCTATGTGCTGGAAAGAGGCGATATCACCCTCGAAGGAGAAGCCAACACCCTGATGAAGAATGAGCATGTAAAAAGGGCATATCTCGGTATATAAGAATCAGATAATTTGAATTCATCATAATAAATTTCAAGGATAAGTGATTTGACTGATTCGTTTAAGGAACTGGATATTGAGAGTCAGGAGCTATTATGGGTAGACTGCTGCGAATGCGCCTGTAGTGAAATTCAAGCGAAACATTACAAAGCTGCCATGGATTATTGGCAGGAATCCCTGAATCTGGCTGAATCCTTTTCCGATAGCGATCCCCGCCATGCAGCCAGTCTTAATAATATGGCGGTCGTATTTCGCCTGCGGAACAATCTGGAACTCGCTGAAAAATATTATCAGCTGGCAAAACAGCAATGGGCTGCCGCCGCCGACTGGGTCAAATGTATGGAAATCAGGAGCCGGGCTTCCAGTTCGGTTTTTCATTTAAGAATGGAGAGGCGCCACAGGGAAAAATACAACAAGCCGATTATAGAAGATTATCTGAATAAACTGGATGCAGGTTACGCTGCCACGCTCAACAATCATGCCGAACTTCTACAGAAACAAGACAAAAATCAACAGGCCAGAGCACAATATGCTCTTGCATTAGATAAAAGAATCAAATCAAACCTGACAGCTGATACGGGAGCAAAACGCATTGCAAGCAATCTTCACGCCAGTCTAAATGACAATACTCACATTTCGAATCGCTCGCAGAACATTAATAGATTAATTGAGCCCTCATCGCTCAACTTCATCGAAAAGGCCAGGCGCGAAAACTGGCTTATCGATAAACCGCCGATATTTACTGATGAGGGGCGTTTGATGGCAGCCCTGCTATTTACTTACATAATTGAGATGGAGTCATCACATTAATCAGTCAAACTGATTATCCAGAATAGCCAACACTGAGATTTTTACAGATATTGTAATGAGTTAACGAGGGCAAGGAAGATGGTATTCGGCATTGACACTGCCAGCAGACGATGAATTCTTATAGCTACATAAAAGGCAGCAGCCCCCTGATCATAAGCATACCGCATAGCGGTACATATGTACCGGATGAAATTCTTCAACGCATGACAGCAGAAGCAAGAGTACTACCGGATACTGATTGGCATGTCGACAAGCTGTATGATTTTGCCGAGTCCATGGACGTTTCTATAATAAAGGGAAACTACTCTAGGTATGTAATTGATCTGAACAGACCTCCTGATGATGCATCTTTATATCCCGGTATGGATACAACCGGTCTCTGTCCGGAAACCCTTTTCAGTGGCAATCCCATCTACCGGGCCGGACAAACACCCGGATCAAAAGATGTCGCCAGACGAATCGAAAAAATATGGGCCCCCTATCACGAATGTCTCAGTAAAATTATTCACGACAAAGTCGTCGATTATGGTTATGTGCTGCTGTACGAAGCACACTCCATCAAATCGGTGGTTCCGCGTCTTTTTGAAGGCAGATTGCCCGACCTGAATCTCGGCACGGCTGATGGCGCCAGTGTAGACTATGACCTGCAACAGAAACTGTACCAGATATGCAGCAGCAATGCCGATAACTATACCAGCACGATTGACGGACGCTTCAAGGGGGGATATATAACCCGCTACTATGGACAACCAGACAGCGGCGTGCACGCCGTCCAGCTTGAATTGACTCAATGCAGCTATATGAATGAATGCTATCCGTACAATTACATGCCGGAAAATGCCATGAAAATACGTGGTATTCTGATCCGGCTGATACGCTGTATGCTGGAATGGCGGCCGTCCTGAAGCAGTACCAGATGATGAACACTCAGGACTCAGCCATGCCGGGGTCTCCACCTCATACACTGCTTGATAAAGCCAGGCAGATGGCAGATCTCAAGGGCAAATCGGTATATTTATATAAAGAAGGGGACAACTGGTGTCTTGGTGAATCCCTGGGCATGATATCTGACTGTAGCAGGATCCTGGAAGTCAAGCCCCGTACCGATGAAGACAGCGAAACGGACAACTTTGGAGGTTGCTGAAAACAGCATCAATCACCATGAAATCTACTAATCGACAGGAGAAGAATCGCAACACAGCTTCCGTAAGGCTGACAGATGACGATGTCTATATGATCATGATGTTACATCAGAATCAGAATATGAGCAGCAGAGACATCGCCAGGAAATTCGGCATCAGTACCGCCCGGGTACGTGATATCGTGGCCAGACGGGTCGGCGGCAGCTGTTGCGGCTGACAGAAATCAGTCGTTCCCGATATCGGTGCTGTCCAGGCCTTGCTGCTTTTTCGGCAAATCATCCATTAACTTGTAATAATCACCCGCAAAGTTCACATGGATATGGCACCGTGTCTGCAGCCCCGTCGGTTCCGTGAGCGAACCCGCAGCTATTCTCAACAAATCGGAGTCCAGCCGGTCCCAGAACAGACTGCTGCCGCATTCGCGGCAGAAGCCGCGTCTGGCCTGAGAAGATGAGCTATACCAGTTCAGAGCCCCTCGGCCGTCATCGATCTCAACGGCGTCACGACGGGCTGCCGTGTAAGCGGCATAATGACCATGGAATCGTCGGCATTGCCGACAATGACAGTTGACAATATCACGCAGGACTGTATTGACAGTGTATGTAACTGCTCCGCACAGGCACTGCCCCCTCTGCATGATTACTGACTGATTCCTCTCAAACCCGGCCACCATGCATGCGTATCGGCAACGAATACAGGCACAGCAGGATCACGATGGCTCAGGCTCGGCAACTGCCAGTGTCCAGTCAGGCTTGAATGCAACCACCTGTACGCCTGGCGGCATAAAAGGATTAAAGAGCTGATTATGCCAGTAGGTTGCCTGGTATAGATAACTGTCTGCGTCCAGATTGATCACTTCACACGGTAGTGAAAAATACTGGCGCGTCTGATTGAATTCCAGCGTGCAAGTGCCCTGCTTTTCAAGATAATTAACCAGCGGTTCATCCGGCCCGAATAATGCAGTAAGCTGATCGGTAAATTCTCTCTTGTCCTGGTAATATTCAGCGGCGAGAAATTCCAGTCCGCTGTCGTAGCGCTTTTTCGGGTCCTGGGTGCGCCGGACCATGTGCCTGAACTCCGGCACTGTTGAACAGTGTTCATGCTTGTTGATCAGAACAATAATCTGAATCAACGTGCTCTTATCAACAACAACGCCTGGGCACATGGACTCTGAAGGCTTGCCTGCATTCCTGCGCACGGCATTCTGTCTGGCCTTGCATTGCCATTTCAGAAAATGCTCACGTAAAGCCAATGCGGCCGTTTGATGGCGCACAACATTCTGGTGATTACCGTCAGTCACGTTTGTACTGCTGCCCTCTGTCGCCGGCATCATGTGAAATTACTCAAAATTTCGCATAGGCCTTTTTCAGATCCACCAGCGGATGATCCGGCGACATCTGGAACTTCACCAGCAGCTCACGGGCAATCATGTCACGGTCCTGCTGATTGTCAGGCAATTTAATGTCCCCCGGCACCTGCACCCAGCCGTTGATATTCCGGTCGAAAACCGCGGGTTTGCCTTCCTCATAACCCATGTGAACGTCCTCCAACCAGTTCAGGTCCTGCCAGTCCATGATTTCCATGTATTTCTCGAGAAACGGGGTGACACGGTTCATATCCGGCACCAGATTCACATCATAGCGATAGCCAATATGCTGCCCGATTAATTTTTCACGTTCTGTATCGACACCTGTACTTGTAACGTAGTAATCAATGTCTTTTTCCTTACTCATGGCGATCTCTCTATCAATAAACAGATATTGATTAATAGCGGGTCATATCGGGGCGACCGACCGTGTGCTGTGAACCCGCCATCGGCACCTGTGCCATGGAAGACGCCTCCATAGTCAAGGCTGCCAAATCTTCCGGTTCCAGTGAATGCACGTTGGTTTTTGCACAAGCCCTGGCAAACAGCTGACACTCAATAGCAAGCGTATGCAGGAAATTATAGACACGCTCCGCAGCCTCATCCGGATGCAGACGTTTGCGCAGCTGTGGATCCTGGGTGGTAACGCCGACCGGGCAGCGACCGGTATGGCAATGGTAACAATAGCCTGCCTCGACCCCCATTTCCTTCGGAAAATCGGCTTCCGGAATATCCTTGTTGCAGTTCAGGGCAATGAGTGACGCATGGCCGATTGCTACCGCATCGGCACCCAGGGCAAGCGCCTTGGCCAGATCAGAGCCGTTACGAATGCCGCCCGCATAAATCAGGGAGATTTCCCCCGTTTTACCTACGTCATCAAGCGCCTTCCTGGCCTGACGTATGGCGGCAATACCAGGTACACCGGTATCTTCGGTGGCAAGGTGGGGGCCGGCACCGGTACCACCCTCCATACCGTCAATATAAATACAGTCAGGATCACACTTGGCCGCCATACGGACGTCATCATAAACACGGGCCGCACCAAGTTTCAGCTGGATCGGGATCTCCCAATTGGTAGCTTCGCGTATTTCCTGAACCTTGAGAGCAAGATCGTCCGGACCGAGCCAGTCGGGATGGCGAGCCGGCGAACGCTGATCGATGCCTGCCGGCAGCGAACGCATTTCAGCAACCTGATCGGTAACTTTCTGTCCCATGAGATGCCCGCCCATACCGACCTTGCAGCCCTGACCGATGAAGAACTCGATCGCATCAGCCAGGCGCGCATGATGCGGATTGAAGCCATAACGTGACTGGATCAGCTGATAAAACCATTTCTCAGAATAACGACGTTCATCCGGTATCATGCCTCCTTCACCGGAACAGGTTGCCGTACCAGCCATCGTCGCACCACGGGCCAGGGCACACTTCGCCTCATAGCTCAGGGCGCCGAAGCTCATGCCGGTAATATACACCGGTATATCCAGCTCCAGCGGACGCTTGGCGCGCGGACCGAGGATCGTTTTTGTCTCACATTTTTCTCTATAACCCTCGATAACAAAGCGTGTCAAAGTACCAGGCAGAAAAGTCAGATCATCAAAATGCGGGATTTTCTTGAACAGGGAAAAGCCGCGCATCCGATACCGGCCAAGTTCAGCCTTGACGTGTATATCATCGATAACACGCGGCTGGAAAATAAAACTGGAACCGAGAACATGACGGTTGCGCTCGGGTTTGGTTTCCGGCACTATTTCAGGTGCTGGTTCTGTTGCTGGATTTTGCTGTGACATTTTATTCAAACCTCTCGTAAGACCTTTCTGGGCAACTCATGCGGGTACGCATACCGGTTAAAGAACCAGTTTCTTTTCGGTAGGCTCAAGATTGTCGTAATTCCAGAGTTTCTTGCCTGAAACAATCTTGCGCACATTTGCCACACCATTGGGCGCTTCCAGTCCGTATATTGAAAGCTTTTTCGTAAGCCACTGGATATCGATATCGGTCATCTCGCTTTCAACTGCATCAACACCCAGGCTTTCATACTTGCCGGCTATATAAATGGTGCCGTCATACATTGAATCGCCAAGGTTGGAACCTGCATCACCCAGAATGACCATCCTGCCGCGTTGCATCATAAAACCCGAATTCATACCGGTCCGGCCACCGATAATGATGGTGCCACCCTTCATGTCAATTCCGGTACGGGAGCCGACGTCACCCTTGCATACCAGATCACCGCCCCGTATAGCCGCGCCAAAGGTTGAACCGGCATTTTTCTCTACCACTACAGTGCCGGCCATCATGTTCTCGGCACATGACCAGCCAACACGTCCCTTGATGCGCACGTTCGGCCCATCGATCAATCCGCAGCCGAAATAGCCAAGGCTGCCGTCGAAAGTAAGATTCAGCCGGTTAAGAATGCAGACACCCATTGAATGTTTGGCCCCTGGATTCCTGATCGTTATGCTGCCGTAACCTTCCTTCATAAGCTCACGAAGCTTGATATTCACGTCCTTATTGCTCATGTCGGCAGCGTCGAACTCAGTTTCCTTGTTAAAATCGACTTCAAAAGCACCAGGGTAAGTAAAATTCTCCTCGGCTGCCGGTTTGAAGAATATCTGCTGTGTGCGTCCTGCCAGCTGCTCATCGTGCATTCCCATTGCATGGGAATCTCTGGATTCTAGCTGTGCCATACTTTCACCGCTCCATCATAAGGATCATAGGTATCAATCTCATGGGGAAAGATACTTCTTATGGCAACCTCTTCGGATGCCAAGGCAATGAAGTCATCACTCTCATAGAGAACCATAGGTTTTGCAGCCATAGTGTCTTTCGCCATGCCCAGAGAATTGCTGGTCGCAACAAGATAGGTAAAAACGCCATCCAGATCCGTTACCGAGTCATGCATCGCTTCTTCCAGCGTTTTTCCCTGATCGAGTTTGTCTGCAATGTAGACGGCTATCAGTTCGGAGTCGCAGTTGGAAGCAAAGCGATGTCCTTTACGCTCGAGGGCCCGGCGCTTGGTCCAGTAATTCGTCAACTGCCCATTGTGCACCACGGAAATATCACTGTACGGATATGCCCAGTAAGGATGGGCCGAACGGATATCAACATCAGATTCCGTGGCCATACGGGTATGCCCCATTGCATGCGTGCCCTGGAAGTCGCCCAGATCATATCCATCACTGACGGTCTTGGCATCACCGAGGTCCTTGATTAATTCAAGTGCACGTCCCATGGAGAGAATTTCCACTCCCTCCAGATCCTCGAGATAGTCGGCGAGCTTTCCGAGATCACCGTCATATTCAATAGTATACCTAAAGGCATATTCTTTAGGTTGATCAATGTTTACTATTTTACCGTCCAGCTCTTTTATACGTGTCTCAACGTCTTCCTTACGCTGTATGATCAGATCATGAATGCCCCATGCGCCCTTTTTGCTATGCGTCGACTCAACATCCGCACCCTCGGCTACTTTCAGGCGTATGATATACTGCTTCGGATTTCCCTGACCATAAAGTGCATAGCCGGTTGAGTCTGGCCCTCTATGTTTTAATGCCTGTAGCATTAAGGCCATTTCCTTACCAATACCAGCACTTTTGCCTTTATGAATAAGTCCTGCTATTCCACACATGTATTAATTCCTCCAGTTTACGGCAGGCAATCCATGTATTGCTCTAGATCCCATTCCGTTACCGTTGCCAGAAAGGTTTCCCATTCGTCACGTTTATAGTCATCAAAAACCTTGTACAGTTCTCCCGGCAGCGCTGATTTGACAGTTTCATCCTGTTCCAGAGCATCGAGCGCTTCTCCAAGTGAAATCGGGATCCTGGTATATTTTTCCTTAACCTCTTCCATTACATCATAAATATTACGCTGCTCAGGCTCTCCCGGATCCGCCTTCTCATTAATGCCTTCGCTCATCGTTTTCAGAAGGCCAGCACCGAGCAGATAAGGATTGTTGGCAGAATCAACCGTCTTATATTCGAAGCGTCCCGGCGCTGAATTGCGAACACCGGCGGTGCGGTTTTGATACCCCCAGTTGGCGTATACCGGCGCCCAGTAACCGGTATCAAGAAGACGGCGATAGGAATTAACATTGGAACAGCCCAGAACAGTCAGGCCGCGTAAATGCTTCAGAATACCGCCCAGAGCATATTTACCGATTTTCCCCGGTTCACGCGGATTATCACCTTCCGGCATAAAAGTATTATCACCCTCTAAGGCATAGGTGAAAACAGCCTCCATGCCTGGCAGATCAGTGTTGCCCAGCTGCTTTACCTCGGTTTTGCCACCGCGCCAAAGGGAGATATTGGTATGACATGCAGAAGCGGAAACATGCATGAACGGCTTTGACATGAAACAGGCAATAAGATTGTATTCACGTGCCACCTGGGCACAGATCTGGCGATAGGTCGTCAACCGATCAGAGTTCCGCAAAATATCATCAAATGTGAAATTCAGTTCCAGTTGTCCAGGCGCATCTTCATGATCACCCTGAATAATGTCCAGCCCCATCTGCCGGGAATATTCGATAACCTGCATATAAACCGGCCGTAGCGATTCGAACTGATCGATGTGATAGCAGAACGGCTTGCTATAACCACCGGCAGGTTTGCCATCTTCACCCCGCTTCAGCCACATCATTTCCGGCTCGGTACCTGCACGTAGTTGCAGACCATGCTCATCCTGGAATTCCTGGTGTATGCGGCGCAGATTGCCGCGGCAGTCGGAGTCAAGAAATGCACCGGGATTGTCCGGATGCTCGCGGCCTCGAAACAATGTACAGAAAACACGTGCCACGCGCTTATCCCAGGGCAGCTGAACAAAGGTTTCAGGCTCCGGAATACCAACCAGCTCCCAGGCTTCGGGGCCATAACCAAGATAGTGACCATGCCTGTCTATAAACAGATTGGCTGTCGAGCCATAAACAAGCTGAAAACCCTTTTCGGCAAAGCGCTCCCAGTGATCGGCTGGAGCACCCTTGCCCATAATGCGTCCGGTTACGGATACAAACTGAAAATAGATGTAATTAACGCCCAGAGTATTAATTTTCTTGCGAACTTCCTGGACCTTTTTATCCCGACCAGGCGTATTGATAAAGTTCTCATAGTCAGTCATGTTTATTCCCCTAGACTTGATAGTTTCGGTGTTGATTTACAATTCATGATTTCAGAGGGTTCAATATATATCCTAGCTCCAAGGGAAGGGACTATGAGACGTGGGGTGCAGTCTCCCTTCCTTGTAACGCGAGAAGCGAAATGGTTCGAGCAACTCACTGGTCTTGCCCAATACTTCCTGAGCCACAAGTTCACCAACACCAATCATTTTGTAACCATGATTGGAATCGGCAATGATGTAACAGTTTTCGCGAAAAACATCGAACAATGGGAAATTGTCCGGCGAGAAAGCTCCTATGCCGCCTGATGGCTCTTTCTTGTATGAAGGAAACTTGTCTTCAAACCGCTTCTGACAATGTGCCAGAGCCGAGCACCACATATTGGCGAAGTCTTCACCGACAATATAATCCGGTGACTCGGTTCCATAGGGATCAATTCGCACTTTATCCGGATCCGTTTTGACTTCAAACGGAGCGGATCCACCCTGGATACCACCGAAATAGGGGTCCGGCTTATAATAAATTCCCCATATTTTATCTGTAACAAGAGAGCCATCCTTGACGGAATACAAAGGTGCGTCCGTATCAACATGCACTACAGGAGGCAACTTTCCGTCATTAGTTCTTTGTAAGTCAGGATCCACACCCAGTGTGCCTTCCTGCAGCGACCAGAAGACCCACATGGGAACATCTTTGTGAATTTTTCCCTGCAGATCCTTGACCTCAATCTTCTTGGGAAGCTCCAGCATATCCCATATCGGTTTGATCCATGGGCCTGCACCGACGATGACGTAATCACATTCAATAACACCTTTATCGGTTTCCACTGCTTTAACGGTCTTGCTGCCATCTGCAGATTTAAAGCCGGTGACCTTGATACCCGTTTCAATGTTTACGCCTTCATTACGCGCCTTATCCGCCAGGCCATGCATGCTTTTAATGTTATTGGCATAACCTCCACGTTTTTCATGCAGCACTGATGTTATGTTCTTTGCCTGCCAGTCGTCGAATATGTTACGCATGTATTTCATTGACTCTTTTTCGCCTTCAATGAAAACAGACTCATATCCAATTTCCTGCTGCTGTTTGGCAATGCTGGCCACATCTTCACGCATTACCTCGCAGCTAATCTGCAGATAGCCAACGGAATGATAAGTGTATGCCTCCGGATCCCTTTCCCAGACTCCTACACTATGCGCCATAAGCTTGCGCATTGCCGGTTGATAATAATTATTTCTTACTACTCCGCAAGCTATGCCGGAAGCGCCTGCACCAATATCCTTTTTGTCAACAACCAGAATATCCTTGCCGTCACCTAGCTTGCGCTCCTTTAACTGCCTGGCAAGATGATACGCTGTGCTGAGCCCATGCACACCTGCGCCGATAACCAGGTACTTTGTATGACTGGGAAGCCCCATAATCAGAGAACCTCTTGAAATATTGCGAATGTACGATTAGCCATGAAATATTTACACTGTTTCTGTGCTGCGGCAGAAAGCTGATATACACATAACCTGAATAACGTGAACTTCAACACAGGCCGGCAAATACCGTCAATTGCACACAAGATATACCCCCTATTGAGTATTTCTGCGGGGTCTTGTCTGGCTCTATTCTGTTATAGACAAGAAGTACAATTTTACCCGGTTGAACGGTCCGGAAATCAACGGGATGCGAAAACAGGATTTTATAAAGAGCGGCATCCCCCGTCGCCTGATGCATAACCGAATATATTCCATGACGCCGGACAGCCGTCCCCGGCTGATGTACCCATGCTAGAAAGAGGAAATGGCAGAATGAATTATCCCGCAACACTCACCAGTCAGATCTCGGATGTTCAGAGAGAAGATGACATGCGCAACATCGCGATCGACAAGGTAGGGATTAAGGATATCAATCATCCTGTAGTGATTATGGGCCACATGAACAGGGAGCAGCATACCGTAGCCAATTTCAATATGTATGTCAGCCTGCCGCATAATTTCAAAGGCACACACATGTCTCGATTCGTAGAGATACTGAATAATCACGAATACGAAATTACAGTTGAATCCTTCAAACTCATGCTCAGAGAAATGACCGATATGCTGGATTCCGATTCCGGTCATATAGAAATGTCATTCCCCTATTTCGTGGAAAAATTCGCGCCCGTGACCGGCGTCAAGAGTCTGCTGGACTACCGCGTGTCCTTTATTGCCGATATGCATAATGGTGGCGAGCCTTTAATGAAAATCAAGATTATTGTTCCCGTCACCACATTATGTCCATGTGCAAAAAAAATCTCTGACTACGGCGCTCACAACCAGCGATCACATGTCACCTTGCATGTCGTGTTAAATACGGCGATCTGGATTGAAGAATTAATTGATATGATTGAAAATTCCGCATCATGCGAACTCTACAGTCTACTGAAACGCACAGACGAGAAATATGTTACGGAGTACGCGTATAACAATCCAAAATTCGTCGAAGATATAGTTCGAGATATAGCAGTCAAGTTGAACAAAGACCTGCGCATTTCCGGGTACAGCGTGGAGTCTGAAAATTTCGAATCAATACACAATCATTCCGCATATGCAATGGTAACGAAAGATTACCATATACCAACATAATGAAATCTGCGTCGATTATAAGACAGACAACTAAAAAGGGTTGATAAATCATGAATTTTGGTGTGTGGGAACTGTTGATAGTTATGATAATTGTTGCCCTGGTCTTTGGAACGGCCAGACTTCGCAATATTGGCAGCGATCTTGGCAATGCTCTCAGAAGCTTTCGCGGCGCATTGAATGATGACGATGACGAGCACATGGCATTGCATGCTATGGATAAGGATGGCAGAGAAACTAAAGACAAATAAATCGATTATTGTTTGAGACAGGTTCGGCTACAGGCGCGTCGACCGAACAAAGGCAGCTGTAGAAAATCGCATCTTAACGGAATCAACCGCTTTTACTTTTAAATTCACTGCAAGAGACAGTCATGAAGCCTATTCACATTATACGACACGAAGACTGGATCAAGGCGGGCCACCTGACGGACACTCTCGATAAGCGTGGTATCCCGCACACATTAACGGCCATTGACCAGAAAGATCCCGTGCCACAATCTGTAGATAGCATGTCAGGGCTTGCATTGCTGGGTTGTACTTATAGTGTCAATGATGGTTATACCTGGGCGGAAGAGGAAGTTACACTGATCAGACGGGCTCTGGATGCTGATATTCCTGTACTTGGGCATTGCTTTGGTTCACAGCTCATCAGTAAGGCCCTGGGTGGAGACGTTTACACCATGTCGGCAAAAGAGATCGGCTGGCATCCGGTCAATCGAATACGAAATCCTGAGGCTGATAAATGGCTTGGGGATGCGCCGGATCAGTTTGAGATTCTGATCTGGCATCATGATGCTTTTACTATTCCTACCGGAGCAACACCACTTTATCAAAGCAGTTTTTGTCCCGACCAGGCCTTTGTTTACGGAGATAATGTTGCCACAGTCGCACATCTCGAAGTGACCGTGAAACTGCTGGAGGACTGGCTGGAGATTTACGGTTATGATCTGCAACCCGTTTCGGAGACTGTGCAAAGTCCGGAAACTGTGCGCAGCAATATGGACCAGCGTGTCAGACAAATGCATGAGATTACCGATCGCTTATATGATAGATGGCTGGCCGGTGTTTTAAAACGTGCGGAGCAATAATCGTCTGCCGGTAAAATGCACCCATGGCAGAGAACCGGCAGTCACAACGGCGAGTCGGCACTGCAACCGGAAACAGTCATTCATCAGATCCTGAGGCAGGCAGTCGCCACCCTGATGCTGATTGGTAACGCAACCGTATTGTCAATATAAAGTATCAGTGATCTGAACGATCCGCCTTGAACTGACTAACAGTCTGATATGCCTGATGCAGGCGTCACATTGCTGTTCAGTCGCTGCACGCGTCTGAACAGTATTTCCGCAGGGAATCGAATCGCCGCGGCTGAAAAGACTGATATGACAGGCGACCCGGGTTAAAACTGTCCGGATCAGGAAGGTTCAACCGCCTTTCGCATAGCGGTAGATACCCAGCAGCAGAATGGCCCCCAGAATAGCGACGATAAAACTGCCCAGATTAAAGCCGGTCACACTCCCCAATCCCAGAGCAGTTCCGATAAAGCCTCCGACGATTGCGCCGGCTATCCCCAGCAGTATGGTAATAATGAAACCGCCCGGATCACCTCCAGGCATGATGAGTTTGGCAACGACTCCCGCTATCAGTCCAAATACAATCCAGGCAAGGATACCCATAGTCCAAATCCTCCTTTCATTAATATTTTCCGGCCGGAACACCCGGGAGTTCCGCCGCACACCAGTAACCGGCTGGTTCCAATGCAGCTATTCCGGACACTATTATTGTAGAACATATGGTCTGTCTGGCCGAATCCAGCGTTCAATGTCGCCCCTTGAGAGGGCCTTCGGGCCTCCCACAAAAAAGCCAAGTGTATATTCAGCACTGTGAGAGGCGGTCTCAACCGGCGACCGGGGAAACACAACCAATGCCTCACGGCCACAGACTACACCTGCTTTTTGGTGGTAGTGACAGTGCCAACATGCGCCAGTAACCGTCATTGATGACAACAGTCAATTCAGCAAGCGTGTCACATTTCCAGGTATGCCAGCTCCTTTCTACCGAAAAAGTAAGCAGCAGATCCTTGATGCCATTTGCCGGTAAAATCATCTTAATGAAGAAAGCACAGTAATCGGATCTCGTTTACTCTCACCAGCAATACAATGCTCCTTCATGCACTCCTGCACGGTTAGGATTTGTTGTAATCTCCACTATTCCGGATAAGTTTGAAAGCGCAATGACCAGCCCTGCGTTTAGGATTGCAAGTTCGCCCGAAGTTCAGACAGGAGATAACCGATGACGACCATGATTATCTTGCTCACCCTGCATGCACTCGCTGCCGTAATCTGGGTCGGTGGCATGGCTTTTGCCTACGGTTTTCTACGCCCGGCCGCCGAACAAGCCCTTGAAGGACCGCAACGCCAGAATCTCTGGCGTGCCGTGTTTGTCCGTTTCTTTGGCGCCGTCTGGATCGCCGCCGCCGTGCTGTTCCTGACAGGCTACATCATGGTTTTCACGATACTCGGAGGATTCGGGCAGGCAGCCGTACATATACATATCATGCACGGTCTCGGCATTCTCATGGTCCTGATTTTCGCTCATGTATTTTTCGCACCCTGGCGTCGTTTCCAGAAGGCGCTTGCGATACAGGACCGGGATATTGCCGCAGCCCAGATTGGGCAGATCCGGAAACTGGTGGCGCTCAATCTCGCCATCGGCCTGATCGTCGTCGCGGTCGGTGCCAGCGGCCGATACTGGGCATGATTAAGCAAAATCCGAGCAGTATGATTCCATGCAAGTCAGCTAAAGATTCCCGGTATATGTTCTACACTTATTGATAGGGAGCTTTATGCAAAAGCTGCCAATCAAGCTATTAAGAACTATGCCTTCAAGGAGATTGAGATGTCTGACAGTGTCTACAGAGTGACCGAACTGGTGGGAACCAGCGATAAATCATGGGAAGATGCCGCGAAAAATGTAGTGGAAACGGCCAGCAAAACTTTAAAAAATCTCAGAGTGGGAGAAATCACCAAACTTGATATGAAGATTGAAGATGGCAAGGTAACTGCCTATCGTGCCCGGGTCCAACTTTCCTTCAAATACGAGGGGCACTGATATCAAAATCCCGTGCTGGTTCGTCAATGTTACTGTTTGTATATACAGCGCTGACTAACAAAAGCTGTTAATGCCCCACTCCCGGAACGACTAACCGGGCCGACTGATATGGTTGCGATAATTGTCATCAGGCAGCATATAACGGGTTGACGGTTCATACGACTCAGCGGGAGCGCCGCCGCTTCGGGCCAGCTATTAAACAAAACAAGCGTCAGTATCAAGCCGGTTCGTCAACATAGTGATGCTATTGCGGGTTCCGCCGTTGCGGAAGTCAGATCAAGAGGAGAAGACTTGATCCAGGGAAGGGGTGAAGTAAGACAATCACCCCGCCCTGGATTTCGGCAGACCCAGACCCTTCGACTGCAACTGCTGGATTTCATCCCGCATTTTTGCCGCTTCCTCGAACTCCAGATCACGAGCATGCTTGTACATCTGCTCCTCGAGCTGCTTGATCTTCTTCATTACGGTTGCCGGCGTCATATCTTCATAGGCGCCCGGTTCATCCGCAACCTTGGTCCACTCACGCTTGCGCGCTTCGCCATAAGCACCTTCCATGATATCGATAATGGCTTTCTTGATACCCTGCGGCGTGATGCCGTGTTCCTTATTAAAGGCCAGTTGCTTTTCGCGCCGCCGTTCGGTTTCATCAATGGCCGTACGCATCGAGCGAGTAATCGTGTCACCGTAGAGGATCGCCTTGCCATTGAGATTACGGGCCGCGCGGCCGATCGTCTGGACAAGGGTTGTACCGGAACGCAGAAAGCCTTCCTTGTCAGCGTCCAGAATCGCCACCAGCGAGACCTCCGGCATATCGAGTCCCTCGCGCAGCAGGTTGATGCCGACCAGGACGTCGAATTCACCACGCCTTAAATCGCGGATAATCTCCACGCGCTCGACCGTATCGATATCCGAATGCAGGTAGCGCACCTTGACGCCATGCTCGGCCAGATAGTCGGTCAGGTCCTCGGCCATACGCTTGGTCAGTGTGGTCACCAGCACGCGCTCGTCGACCGCCACCCGTTTGTGGATTTCGGACAGCAAATCGTCGACCTGGGTCGCTACCGACCTGACCTCCACCTGCGGATCGACCAGGCCGGTCGGCCGGACCACCTGTTCGATCACATCGCCGCCGGAGTGCTCGAATTCGTATTTGCCGGGTGTCGCCGAAATGTAGAGCGTCTGGGGCGCCAGCTGCTCGAATTCTTCAAACTGCAGCGGCCGGTTGTCCAGTGCCGACGGCAGCCGGAAGCCGTATTCCACCAGTGTCTCCTTGCGCGAGCGGTCACCACGGTACATGCCACCTATCTGCGGCACCGTAACGTGACTTTCATCGAGCACCAGCAGTGCGTTCGGCGGCAGATAGTCAAACAGGGTCGGTGGCGGCTCGCCGGCGGCACGACCGGACAGATAACGCGAATAATTCTCGATACCGGAACAGTAGCCGATTTCCAGCATCATCTCGATATCGAACTTCGTCCGTTGCTCCAGCCGCTGGGCCTCGACCAGCTTGTTGTTACTGTTCAGTTCTTCCAGCCGCTGCTTGAGCTCCACCTTGATGGCCTCGACTGCATCCAGCGTCGTCTGGCGCTCGGTGACGTAATGCGACTTCGGGTGGATGGTGATACGCGGCACCTTGCGCAGCACCGCGCCGGTCAGGGGATCGAATACCGATAGCGACTCTATCTCATCGTCGAACAGTTCGACCCGAACGGCTTCACCCTCTGACTCGGCCGGATAAATGTCGATGACGTCGCCGCGGGCACGGTAGTTGGCGCGGTGCAGTTCGGTCTCGTTGCGGGTGTACTGCATGGCTGCGAGCCGCCGCAGCAGGCCGCGCTGGTCAACGGGGTCGCCCCGGTCCAGATGCAGGACCATTTTCAGATAGGCCTGCGGATCACCCAGACCGTAGATGGCCGAAACCGTCGCCACAATAATCGTGTCCGGCCGCTCCAGCAGCGCCTTGGTCGCGGACAGGCGCATCTGCTCGATATGCTCATTGATGGAGGCATCCTTCTCGATATAGGTATCCGAGGACGGGACATAGGCTTCCGGCTGATAGTAATCATAATAGGAAACGAAATACTCGACCGCGTTGCCCGGAAAGAATTCCTTGAATTCGCCATAGAGCTGTGCCGCCAGGGTCTTGTTCGGCGCCATGACCAGCGTCGGCCGCTGCACGGCCTGGATAACATTGGCAACAGTAAAAGTTTTGCCGGAACCGGTCACGCCGAGCAGGGTCTGATGTGCGAGTCCATCCCCGAGACCATCGATCAGCCGGCTGATCGCCGTCGGCTGATCGCCGGCCGGGTCATAATTTGCGCGAAGCTGGAAGGTTTTGGCCTGTTTCTCGGACATATAGTTGAAACCAGCGCGACTGGCCGGCGCCGTTTCCATCATTGCATGAAAGCCATTGCGGAGGCAGCTGTCAGACTATTTTGCGGCGCTGCCAAATTCAGTATGATACACGCCTTTTGAATAACGCGCCCATTGAGGAGACATGCGCTTGGAAGACAAAGTTTCGCATCGTGCCAACAGTATCAAACCTTCCCCCACGCTGGCAGTTTCGGCGCGGGCCGCGAAGCTGAAGGCTGCCGGCAAGGACATCCTCAGCCTGTCCGCCGGCGAACCGGATTTCGACACGCCGGATTTCATCAAGAATGCCGCCATCGACGCGCTGAAACAGGGTTTTACCAAGTATACCGCCGTCAGCGGCACGCCCGGCCTGCGCCAGGCCATAGCCGACAAATTCAAGCGCGAAAACGGCCTGGAGTACAGCCTCGACCAGATCCTGGTGTCCTGCGGCTGCAAGCACAGCATCTATAACCTGATGCAGGCGGTCCTGGATCCCGGCGACGAAGTTGTCATTCCGGCCCCCTACTGGGTTTCCTACCCGGACATGGTCAAACTGGCCGGCGCGGAACCTGTCATCATCAAGACGGGTATCGACGAAGCGTTCAAGATCAACCGCAGTCAGCTGCGCGGTGCGATCAATGACAAGACGCGTATGCTGATCCTCAACAGTCCGTGTAATCCGACCGGCGCCTACTATACCCAGCAGGAGCTTGCGGAACTGGGCGAGGTGCTGAATGAACATCCGGAGATTCTGATCGCTTCGGATGACATTTATGAACATATCCTCTGGGCCGAGGACAGCTTCAAGAATATTCTTGATGCCTGTCCGGATCTCTTCAACCGAACAATCGTGCTTAACGGCGTCTCCAAGGCCTATTCGATGACGGGCTGGCGCATCGGCTACGCCGCCGGCCCCAAGCCAATCATCGACGCCATGGAAAAGATCCAGTCGCAGAGCACTTCGAATCCGACTTCGATCGCACAGGTGGCGGCACAGGAGGCGCTGGAAGGGGATCAGAGTTTCGTGAAACAGATTCGCAACATATTCAAGGAACGCCACGATCTGATCCTGGAGGGGCTGAACAGAATCCCGGGCATCCAGTGCGCACCGGCAGGTGGTACTTTCTACATCTTCCCGGACTGCAACGCGGTCATCGATCAGAGCCGGGACATCAACGATGATCTGCAGCTGGCGGAATATCTGCTGGAGGAAGGCAAACTCGCCGTGGTCCCGGGTTCGGCCTTTGGCACGCCGGGCTATCTGCGGCTGTCATTCGCCTGCAGCATGGATAATATCCGGGAAGGCCTGAAACGCATGGAGACGGCTATCAACAAGTTGCCGGGCTGAATGAAGTCGCGACCGGAAGGCCCCTCCCACAGAGAACGTGCAGGAGCGCCGTGTCGGCGCAATCATTGTTAATCGCGGCCATAGGCCGCTCCTACAGGAGCCGGGTTAAGCAACAAGTTAAATTCTGTAGTGGGAGG
>CAZFUS010000009.1:0-51218 GCA_964522485.1 uncultured Enterobacteriaceae bacterium
GGAATTATCATCAAACTTGCCACCGGCGTGCAGCGTGGTCATGATCACCTCGGCCGCGGACATGCCTTCTTCGTGCACATCAACCGGAATCCCGCGGCCATTGTCGCTGACCGTCACCGCCTCCTCACTATGTATAATCACCTTGACCTGGCTGCAGTAACCGGCCAGCGCTTCGTCGATACTGTTATCGACGGCCTCGAAAACCATGTGATGCAGGCCGGTGCCATCCTCCGTATCACCAATGTACATGCCCGGCCGCCGCCGGACGGCATCCAGTCCTTTCAGGACCTTGATACTCGACGAGGTATAGGTACTGGCTTCCGTCATCGTGCTGTCTCCAATCAAACCGTCCTATTATACCACTGATACCAGCCGTCCTTGTTCCACGTGAAACAGTCTGGCCGACTGCACTGCGCTCCCCAGCACGTCGGGTTCTATCGCCGTAACGAACGCCTGCGTACCGCCTGCCAGCAACAAAGCCATAAACCGCTGACGGGCTGCACGATCGAGCTCTGCCGGCAGATCATCGATCAATAAAACCGGCAGTACGCCTGAAGCTTTCAGTACCTCGACATAGGCCAGCATGATGCCGGCAATATAGAGCTTGGTCTGCCCGCGCGACAGATGTGCACGGGCCTCATGCCCGTCATAAAAAAACTCTATATCACCGCGCTGCGGTCCATAAGCCGTAAAGCCGCGTTCCTGTTCCTGGCCACGCTTGTCGCGCAGGATTGTCAGCAATGCCTCGTCCCGTTTACGCCCGGGCCAGTAATCCAGCGCCGGCACACCAGGTAGCAACTCGGCCATGATCGGCTGCAGAAACCGACCCAGAGATACGATAAAAGTCCGGCGGGCATCATCCAGCCGTTCGGCTGCCCCCGCAAACGCCTGCTCCCAGACATCATACTGAGATGCACCTGTCGAATATTTAAGCAACGCATTCCGCTGGCGCAGCGCATGAATACAGTCACGCCAATCTGACAGATAACCTGGTTCCACGTGGAACAACGCCCAGTCCAGCCAGCGCCGACGTTGCTCCGGACGACCATTGACCAGTCCATGACTTTCCGGCGTTATCAATACCAGAGGCACGCGACGTGCATGTTCAGACAGGTTTTGCACGGTCCTGCCGTCATAACGCAGACGGGTACCGGATTGTTCACGTTCCATACCCGCCGCTACCGATCGATTCTGATCGGTGTTGAGACGACCGGTAATTATAAAACCGGAGCGGCCATATTGAATCAATTCCCGGATACGGGGCGTCCTGAAGGAACGGCCGCGCCCGAGCAGATAAACGGATTCCAGTAGCGCGGTTTTACCACTGGCATTCGGACCAGCGATAATATTCAGACCACCGGCAGGTGTCAGTTCGATATCAGTGAAATTCCGGAGTGCGGAGAGCCGCAGTCCTTCCAGCCGCATGCAGCCCCTACAACCGCATGGGCATTACAACGTACTGACTGTTCTGACCGTCGCCTCCCGGACGTATCAGGCAGCTGCTGTTAGCATCGGTAAAGGCAATCTGAACCCTGGGTGTGCGCACCGCTGCCAATGCATCCAGCAAATACGATACATTAAAGCCTATTTCCAGCTCCGGGCCGCTGTAGTCGACTTCCACTTCCTCTTCCGCTTCTTCCTGTTCCGGATTATGCGCCAGCGCCTTTAATATATTTTCATTTAAAATCAATCTGATGCCTCTGTATTTCTCATTCGACAGGATCGAGGCGCGGGTCAGGCTCTGACGCAGCGTCTCCCTGTCCGCGCTGAGTATATTCCCATCCGTTGCGGGTATAACACGCTGATAATCCGGGAAACGGCCATCGATCAGCTTGCTGGTAAACTGGATGCGGCCGGTATCGATACGCAGATGATTGCCACCAACCTGCAGAGTAATTTCCTCGTCGCTCTGATCAAGCAATCGCAGCAACTCCTGTACCCCTTTACGCGGCACAATGATCTGCACCGGCGTCGTGACTCCTGTCTTGATGGTGGCTTCGCTCTGCGCCAGCCGATGACCATCAGTCGCCACTGTACGCAGCGCGTCTGGATTCAGCTCCAGGAGCAACCCATTCAGATAATAGCGTACGTCCTGCTGAGCCATGGCAAACTGGGTATCTTCCAGCAACTGTCGTAACCGGGCCTGCGCGACCGCAAATTGCGCCGTCGACTCGGAAACCTCGGTACTGGGATATTCCGTCGACGGCAATGTAGCCAGTGTAAAACGGCTGCGGCCCGAGCGAACCCTGGCCCGGTCTCCTTCGATCTCGAAGTTCAGTTCAGCCGCTTCCGGAAGGGTACGGCAAATATCCAGCAGTTTCCGCGCCGGCAGTGTGGTTTCTCCCGCCGCGCCCCCTTCCAGCGCCAGCCGGACAACCAACTCCACCTCCATATCCGTTGCCGTTAACGATAGTTGCCCTTCATTCACCACCAGCAATGCATTGGCCAGGATAGGCAGTGTCTGGCGTCGCTCGACCACTCCGCCTATGGTCTGCAAGGCTGGTAACAGTTGTTCACGTGCTATAGAAAACTTCATGTATATATCTCGTAATTATTATTACTATTTATCGCAAAATCTGTGGATAAGTAAGAATTTAATTTTTAATTCATATGGTTAATTTATAAAATCTGCTGTGGATAAGTTATCTAGACCAGCCGTATAACCCGGTTGTGGTTGTGGACAATTCGCCCCGTAGATTGAAGTGATTGAGTTATCCACAACCTATCGCCATCATGTTGTGAGTATTCTCACCAGGTTATTGTAGTCTTCTTCAATTTTGTGATCGCTTGATCTTAACTCATTGATTTTTCTGTATGCATGCAGAACGGTGGTATGATCTCGTCCCCCATAGGCGTCGCCAATCTCTGGCAGGCTGTGATTGGTCAGTTCCTTGCACAAAGCCATGGCTATCTGACGCGGCCGTGCAACAGAGCGGCTGCGGCGTTTCGACAGCAGATCTGCAACCCGGATTTTGTAATATTCGGCGACCGTTTTCTGGATATTTTCCGTCGTGATCTGTTTGTCCTGCAGCAACAGCAAGTCCTTGAGTGCCTGCTGAGCGAATTCCAGCGTGATCGGATTACCGGTGAGATTCGAATTGGCGATAACCCGGTTCAGGGCGCCTTCCAGTTCACGCACGTTCGAGCGGAAGCGCTTGGCAATCAGAAACGCAACTTCATCAGGCAGATGGATGCGGGAACGTTGCGCCTTCTGGTTGAGAATCGCCACGCGGGTTTCCAGTTCGGGCGGTTCAATTGCAACAGTCAGCCCCCAGCCGAAGCGCGATTTCAGTCGCTCTTCCAGACCATTGACTTCCTTCGGATAACGGTCACAGGTCAATACAATCTGATGCTGACCTTCCAGCAGTGCGTTGAATGTGTGAAAAAATTCTTCCTGTGAGCGTTCCTTGCCGGCAAAGAACTGGATGTCATCGATCAGCAGCGCGTCCACGGAGCGGTAGAAACGCTTGAACTCGGAAATGGCATTGTGCTGTAACGCCTTGACCATGTCGGCCACAAAACGCTCGGAATGGAGGTAGGCAATGTTGGCGCCCGGCTTGTGCTGTTGAATGGCATGGCCGATGGCGTGCATCAGATGGGTCTTGCCAAGGCCCACTCCACCGCAGATGAACAGCGGGTTGTATGCCATGCCAGGGTTCTCAGTGACCTGTATAGAGGCCGCCCGCGCCAGCTGATTCGATTTGCCCTCGACGAACGAGGTAAAAGTGAAATCAGGATTCAGGTTATTGGTATGTTTGATGCTGCTTCGGGTCAGCGGCGCACTTTTCGCCGGAGTGCCGTTGCTGCGAGGTGTCCGGCTCTCCGCCGGTACATTGGCATGGCTGCCCACTTCCAGCTGAATCTGGAAATCATCATCGCGAATATCGTTGATGATCTGCCGCAGCCGGTTCAGATATTGTTCATTGATCCACTCCAGAACGAAGCGGTTCGGGGCCAGCAGTTTGAGAGTGTGGTTTTCTTCGATGCCCTGTAGCGGACGTATCCAGGTATTGAACTGCTGTGGATTGAGTTCACCTTCGAGGCGTTCCTGGCAATATTCCCAAATAGTCTTAGACACCGGTTGGACTCCGAGCCCTGATTATTATCTGTGAATGGCTGAAGGGTTGTCGAGTGTATACCCGATCGGCGGGCTTATCCACACCCCGGCGCGGGTGATATAAATTCTGTATTGATTGACAATAGATTTTTGCAAACAGTATTATCACGCCTTTTTCGAGGCTGATGAGTTCCCGGCCCGAAGCGGATACCCAACTAATGAAAAGACCTTATCAACCAAGCACACTCAGTCGTAAACGGACCCACGGCTTTCGTGCCCGGATGAAGACCAAATCGGGTCGCGCGGTGATCAACGCCCGGCGTGCGAAAGGGCGCAAGCGCCTGTCTGCCTGATCCACGGCGCCGGCGTGTGCCCGAGCGGCGGACAGTTCGGCCGCAGTCAGCGGTTGACCAGCCCCGCAGATTATCAGCAAGTATTCGCGTCTGCGCGCCGCTCTGCCGATTCATTTCTATTGGTTTTGGCCAGAGACAATGACTTGGAATACGCGCGTCTGGGACTGGCGATCGCGCGTCGAAAAATGCCGAAGGCAACAGCCCGTAATCGAGTAAGGCGCATCATTCGTGAAAGCTTCCGTGTACACCAGCAGGCGCTGGCCGGTCTGGACCTGGTGGTTCTTGCCAGAGCCAATCTCTCCCGTACTGACAACCATCTTCTGTTTCAGTCTCTTGACAGGCACTGGACCCGGCATGTCAATCTCAAGCGCACCGACGCGCGCGGCTAAAACCCCACCGGCCGGAGACCTCAATGGATAGCCTGCGCTTCATTCTGCTCGTCGCCTTTGGTCTGGTATCCCTGATGATCTGGCAGACCTGGCAGCAGGACTATGCGCCCGCGCCGGCCGAAACGAAAACGGCCACAGCCACGACTGAGACAGCGCCGGCCAGTGATGATGACGAAAGCGGTATACCCGATCTGCCCGAGAGTGAAGACACCACACCCGCAGCGCCAGTGGCAGAGAGTAAAACGGACAGCGGCCGGACCATCCAGGTTACGACCGACGTCTTTGAAATCACCATCGACACGCGCGGTGGTACCCTCACAGAAGTGCGTCTGCCCCAATATCCGGTTTCCGTCGATCAGCCGGATCAACCCTACGTCATGATGACTGAGGCCGGTCCGCGGCATTACATTGCCCAGGGAGGCCTGCTCAGTGAGCAGTCGGCGCCGAGTCACAAAACTGCTTTCCAGGCCGAGCGGGACAATTATCGTCTGCAACCGGGTGAAGATCGGCTGGAAGTGCGTCTGACCTGGCAGGGCGACGACGGCATTGCCGTCGACAAGGTCTATGTATTCCAGCGTGACAGTTATGCTATCGACGTACGCTATGAGGTACGCAACAACAGCGATTCCGCCTGGCAGGGTTGGGCTTACGGTCAATTGCAGCGCAACGATCCGAACACCGGTGGCATGCGGCTGATCTACACCTATACCGGCGCGGCACTCTCAAGTCCGGACAACCGTTACCAGAAGATCGATTTCGACGACATGCGTGATCAGCCAATCGACCGACGTATAACCAATGGCTGGGCGGCGATGCTGGAGCATTATTTCGTTTCCGCACTGCTGCCGGGCAGTGAAGACGCCGCCTATCGCTACTATTCACTGGTCCTCAATCGCGACACCGCAGATGCCCTCTATGTCATCGGCACGACGACACCGCCGCTGAATCTTGAGCCGGCTGCGGAAGGTGAACTGCAGCATCGCCTGTATATCGGACCGAAGCTGCAACATCGGCTGGAAGTCCTCGCCCCAAGCCTCGATTTGACCGTGGACTACGGCATCCTTTGGTTCATTGCCAAGCCACTGTTCTGGGGTCTGGAGAAACTGCATGCGCTGACCGGCAACTGGGGCGTGGCTATAATCCTGCTAACGCTGCTCATCAAGATTGCTTTTTACAAACTGTCTGCCGCCGGCTACCGTTCCATGGCCAGGATGCGGCACGTACAGCCCCGTTTGCTCGCTCTGCGTGAACGCTATGCCAACGACAAGCAACGCCTGAACCAGGCGATGATGGATCTGTATAAGCAGGAAAAGATCAATCCGCTCGGCGGCTGCCTGCCGATACTGGTTCAGATCCCGGTATTTATCGCATTGTACTGGGTGCTACTGGAAAGCGTGGAATTGCGCCAGGCTCCGTTCTTCCTCTGGCTCAGGGACCTGTCCATACCGGATCCCTATTTCGTCCTGCCGCTGGTCATGGGCGTGACGATGTTCCTGCAGCAGAAACTGAACCCGACACCCGTGGATCCGGTGCAGGAAAAAATCATGATGAGCCTGCCGGTCGTGTTTACGGTGTTTTTTGCGTTCTTCCCGGCCGGTCTGGTGCTTTACTGGGTTGTCAACAACGTCCTCTCGATCGGCCAGCAGTGGCTGATCACGCGTAATCTGGAAAAGAGCAGCGCGGATACCTGAACCAGTCGCACATGGCGAAACACGCCGAGCCTGACACCATAGTCGCCGTGGCCACGCCGCCCGGCCGCAGCGGCATCGGGGTGGTGCGGGTCTCCGGTCCGGCTTCTGTAACCATCGCCAAAAGCATGCTCGGCCGCTGTCCGGCTCCGCGGCATGCCACCTACTGTGAATTCACCGATGCAGCCGGCGATCTGATCGATCGCGGGATTGCCCTGTATTTTCCGGCGCCGCATTCGTATACCGGTGAGGATGTGCTGGAGCTGCAGGGTCACGGCGGTGATATGGTATTACATCTGCTGGTGCAGGCCGTGGTGGGGCTCGGCGCGCGCCAGGCCGGACCCGGTGAATTTACCGAACGCGCTTTTCTCAACGACAGGATTGATCTGCTCCAGGCCGAGGCCGTCGCCGATCTGATCGACAGCGCATCAGCCAGCGCCGCCCGCGGCGCCCTGCGTTCCCTGCAGGGAGAATTTTCCGGCGCCGTCAATGAACTCAGCGCGGCTTTAATCGATCTGCGGGTGCGGCTGGAGGGTGCCCTGGATTTCCCGGACGAAGACATCGACAGTCTCATCGGTGTATCACTGATAAATACATTAATGCGGCAACATGAGACGGTGTCGGATTTGCTCGGCCGGGCGCAGCAGGGCCAGCTTCTGCGTGAGGGTATCGAGGCCGTGATAGTTGGCCGTCCGAATGTCGGCAAGTCCAGCCTCATCAACCGGCTGGTCGAACGCGATGCCGCCATTGTGACTGATATTCCCGGCACGACCCGCGATCCGATCCGTGAAAGTTGCCTGATCGACGGCTTGCGGGTGCGCCTGACCGACACGGCAGGGCTCAGAAGCAGCGGTGATCGCATTGAACAGGAAGGCGTCAGGCGTGCCACGGATGCCATGGCACACGCGGATCTTGTGCTTTGGGTTTACGATGTCGCTGGCTCCGATGCTGAAGAACTCGACGCCATACGTGCGCAACTCGCAGCCGGCGCAAGTCTTATCGGGGTGCGTAACAAGATTGATCGGGATTCACTGGACCCGTTTCATGAACAACACGCGGACGGTCTCGAACGGATCGGACTGTCGGCTTTGACCGGGGCCGGGGTCGAGCTGCTGCGCGACGCGATCAAACGTTGTGCGGGTTTCAGTCCGGCCGGAGAGGCTGCGTTCATCGCCCGTGATCGTCATATCGACGGTCTGCAGCAGGTTCGTGAACAAATCCGGGCAGCGCTGACGGCGGCTGAACACCGTGATAACGCTGAACTGATCGCCGAACATCTGCGACTTGCGCAACGGTCGCTGGATCAACTTACCGGCGAATTCAGTGCCGATGATCTGCTGGGCGAGATCTTTGCGCGCTTTTGCATCGGCAAATAGTTATGCTGGCCGATACGGGTATTCAGCCCCGATAAAATTTATAAATCGGGCTGTCGTGGGTCTAGTAAGGGAAAGGGCGTTGAATCACAGCACATTATCAACTGCTGACCATACCGCAGTTAGTCATCTGCCATTCGGTTACTACAAACCACGCGGTTTGCTGGTGGGGCTGATGTGGCTGACACGGCACTGTCCAAACCACTGGCTGGGCCGGCGCCTGGCAACAATGTTGCGGTAACTGGCTCTGCAGCTGACCGATTCGCCCGTTGACATCCAGGTCGACTCGATCAAACTTCGGAGCTACTTACACAACAATGTTTCCGAGCGAAGGTTCGTGTTCACGGCGTGGCAGTTCGATTCGGAGGAACGAGCTCTGGTCCGGCGGGAATTGCCCAGAAACGGTGTGTTTATCGATATCGGGGCAAATGTCGGCCTTTATACACTGACCGCCGCGCGCGCTCTCGGGAAAGAAGGAATCATTCTGGCATTTGAGCCATATCCACCGGCCTTTGAGCGCCCGGCGTTCAACATCAGTATTAATTTTCCTGAAGCCGAGAGATCCCCCAGGATTATCGTGCTACCGCTTGGTGTTAACGATAAGGCCGGAACGGTAGACTTACACCTGGATCCCGGGAACCTGGGCGGTAATAGTCTAAAGGCGGGCAGTGGCGGCAGACGGGCGATAACTATTGAATGTGTTTCATTGTTACAGGCATTGGAACATCAGGGCATCAAGCATATTAATATATTGAAGATCGACATAGAAGGCGCTGAAGTGGCGGTGCTCAAGCCTTTTTTGAATCAGGCGCCGCCGTCACTGCTGCCGGATTATCTGATTATCGAGGTCAGCAAGGGATCGGGGCACACTGATCTCGTGTCGATGCTTGATCAGAGGGGCTATAAGGAGGTGCTGCGAACGCGCATGAATGGAATCTACTGTCGATAATAATCCTCCACCCGCAAATAATGCCTGAACGATGTTATTCATACGATGAACGCCACAATTTTTTTCGAAATTCCATAGCGGTAATAGTCAGGCGTGTAAAGGATGGTTAACGGTGGCCACGAAATCAAAGTCAAGTTTCTCGCGCGCAGCACCCGCGACACGGACTACAGCATCTGGCTGCGACAGTTTCCGAATTATGATCCGGTGTGGGGGGATTGCCGGTTCAGTTTCAGACAGGACGAAACGCAATATGACTGGCTGGTGGTTTATGATGATCTGCCGGCGCTTGGCAAGCAAAGATTCTCCTACAATCAGGAGGTACTGGCCTGTCCACCTGAGCAGACCCTGCTCGTTACAACGGAACCTTCCAGCATACGTCTGTACGGACACCGTTATCTGCATCAATATGCCTATGTGATCACCAGCCAGGAACCCGAGCATATCAATCACCCCGGCGCGATTTACTCCCAGCCAGGACTGCGCTGGTTTTACGGTATCGGCGGCGACCGATCCATTACATATGACGAAATTGCTGCAGACGACGTAACCGATAAGCCCGGCCTGATTTCCACGGTATGTTCAGTGAAACAGCAGCGCCATACCCGGCATCAACTGAGATATCGTTTTACTGAGTATTTGCACGAACGGCTTCCCGAGCTGGATATTTTCGGGCGCGGTGTTCGGCCGATAGCCGACAAGGCTGAAGCGGTCCGTCCGTATCAATATCACATAGCCATCGAAAATCATTTCAACAGGCATCATATCACTGAAAAACTTATGGACGTCTACCTTGGAAATGCGCTTCCCATTTATGCCGGCGCTCCCAACGCAGTTGAATATTTTCCTGCTGACAGTTTTGTTTTTATCGACCTGGGTGATTTCGAGGGGGCGCTGGCTCGCATACAGCAGGCGATAGGCAACAATGAGTACGAGCACAGTCTGCCTGCAATTCAGGAAGCCAAACGGCTCGTCCTCAACAAATATAACCTGTTCGCCATGCTGGCCTCGCATATTCAGGCATTGACTCGCGCGCCCCGGCCGGCTGCGGTCGATCTGACGCGGGGCAGAAAAATTCTCCGCAGCCGGCGGGCGGTCTGGAAGCGGCATCCGGAGGAAATGCTGCTGCGTAACTATCGAAGAATAAAGGCGCTGATAAAGTCTTACTGTCGGCCCTGAGGGTTACCGATAACCGCATATATTCCGGACAGAGGCAATTTACCGGAGTTGTTTTAATGACTGCGGCCACACGGCAAACAGCAGGCCCAGCAGCCACCAGCTGAAGGCGGTCCAGTAGGATCCGTAAAAGGCCATGTGGGCATTGAGCGGAAACAGGGCGATCATAACACTGAGACCCGCCACCCCGATGGATGAATCGCTCGTATACAGCAGTATTCGTATCAGACACAGCCACGTGACCAGGTAGCCGAGCAAACCGATCAGTCCTGTCTCGATAACGATTTCCAGCAGGAACAGATGCGGATGCAGTGCGCTGGTCCGGTGTTCGTTCAGCCAAAAATCATCAGCATCGGCATAATCCGCATAGGCATAACGATAGCCGCGTGGTCCGATGCCGTTGACCCAGTGGTCGGTTGCCATGCGCAGGCCGTTCTGCCAGATATCCAGGCGATGGGAGGTGGCCTGATCAATGGTACCGACCTCTCCGGACAGCAGTTCCAGGGTTTTATCGACCCGGTCGGCAAACGGCTCATGCTGCCAGTAGGTAATGCCCAGACCCACCAGGCCCAGCATGCAGACAAGCGTGATAGTGCGAAATCTCACGGCCTTGAGAATGACGCTGGTGTAGAGTGCGTAACCGGCCAGCGCCAGGATCAGCATCATCCAGGCGACCCGCCGGCCCGACAGCAGAATGACGACGATCACGGCGGCGACGATCAACCATGCCAGTACCTGTCGCTGTTGCCGGCGCCGTGCCCATTCGATGATGCCGGGCAGGAGCACAGCCAGGACATGGCCAATGGCCAGTTTGGGAAACAGCATTCCCGTCACCAGGCTCGGATCAGGACTGTAGCCCATGAACGCCCAGGCGCCGCCGGCTGCCAGCAGGGCATCAACACACCAGAACGTTACTATCACAACCATGCCGCTGATAAGTATGTGTAACTGTTGCGGTTCGCGCAGATACAGTGCCATGAACAGTGCGGCCAGGCCGTAACCCGGATAGGCCGCTGCGACCCGCAAAGCCTCCGGCCAGTGATAGGCATCAATTAAAGCGATCAGCTGCGGTAACCATAGTGCCGCGAATACCACGATCAAGAGGACAATACAGCGGTCGGTCAGCAGTGGCCGAAAGTGACGAACAAGCTGTGACAAAGCCAGTAGCGCCATGATGAAAAGGGGTATGTTGTAGAGGGCGTTGTCGGCGAACAGCACCAGTGCCGACAGTGCCAGCAGGGCAGGCCAGTTATGTATCAGCCAGGCGTAAGCGGGATGCGACATCAGCCTTTAACTGTCGTTGACTGTACGCATTGCGCATACAGCTTCAGGGTCGCTGCCTGCATGGCGGCAAGCGTGTAGTAATTCTGGCCAGAGATTGGCGGCGGATTCTCCAGCAACCTGCCGAGGCATTCGATCGCCGCATGGCTGTCACCGGGGCTGATGAGACCTTCGGGATATAGTGCTTGCAGGATCTCCGCGGTGCCGCCGTGCGCATAGGCAGCCACCGGCACACCCAAGCTAAGTGCCTCGACGGCGGTTCTGCCGAAGGATTCGGGTTTATTGGATAAAATCACGACGATGTGGCTGATCGCCATGATCTCGCGCAGATCGTCACGGTGCCCGAGAAAGGTAATGCATTGTGTAAGACCGGCTTTTTTGACGGATTTTTCAAGTCCGTCTGCATAAGCCTGTCGTTTCGGATCGCGGCCGCCGACGATCAGACCGTGGACCTTTGGGTTACGCTGGTGTAACGCCCGCATAATGTTAATGAAGGCTTCGTGCCCTTTCCGGCGGGTCAGGCGTGCCGGCAAGGTAATCAGCTTCTTATCCGCGAGTTCCGGTCGTTGCCGTCGCCACTCTGCCAGCCAGTCGGCCGGTGGCTGATAACCGTATGGAAACTACGTCGGATCGACACCGCGTGGGATCATACTGATACGCGCCGGATCCGTATCAGGATAATTTTCCAGAATGTGATCGCGAATGAATTCCGAAACGGCAATAACGCGTTCACCGCGCGTCATGATTTTGCTGTAACGACCAACGCTGTGCGCGCCATGCATGGTAGTAATGAAGCGCGTCCGGTCATTCTCAGACAAGCTGCGCCAGGCGAGATAACTGATCCAGGCCGGCATCCGCGAACGTGCATGCAATATATCCACGTGCTCCGCATGTAACAGATGTCGCAGTTTCGCTATATAGCGTAGCGTCAATAATGATTTCCGTCCGATCGCCCAGTTGATATGTTCACTGCCCTCGTTTATCAGTTGTTCAACCAGTCGCCCGCCGGCCGCGATCACGATCGAGCGATGGCCGGCTTCAACCAGCGCCCTGGCGATTTCCACAGTGCCGCGCTCAACACCACCCATGTCCAGGGCCGGCAGAGTCTGTACCACGGTCAGTTTCATGGCCGATGATCGGCTGGCAGGGGCAGGAACTGCCTCAGCAGAATGTCCGCACAGCGGTCGGCCTCCTCCAATGGCTCGATCACCGGTGCCTTGAAATTACCGCGCAGCCAGTCGTTGAAGTCATAAACATAACCGCGCTCGATCAGGCTATCGACACCCCGGGCGATGCGATCACCGGCCTTTTTTCTCGGAACGGGTATCACACCAGTCGCCGCGCCGGCAGTCAGCGACTCGTAGATCATGCTGACACTGTCCTCGCTGACCCAGATCGTTCCGCTTTCCGATATCGTCTTTCGCAGCCAGCCAGGTGGGCAGTGCCGGTATGATTGATAGATCGCATCGTGCAGCAGTCCGAATTTGTCACTGGTCGAAACGGGTGTTCGGGGTGAATCGGTGATCGTCCAGTGTATGGAAGGACTGTATTGCAGTAGTGTCTTGATCCGTTCCTGAATGGCGCGTTCGTCCCAGTCGTGATGTCGGGACGGGCCGCCGATCAGTATCAGGCCGCGGGCAGGGTCGGACTGGGTTGACCGCCGCATGCGGTTGAGCGCCCCCTGCGTGCAGACGATATTGGCACGTTCGGCTGGCGCATCATGAGCCGGGACGAGGCATAGATCGAACCAGCGATACGGCAGTTCGGGTCGCATCAACACGATGGTCAGACCGCCACGCGCGCGCCGGGCCGCCAGCAGGGTCGGGTGGGTTTTGCGACCGGCGCCGATAATCAGATCAGGATTCGGCCAGTCTTTGCCGGGAGGGAAGCGCCGGCCGATCCACCACCCGAGTGCTGTCGCTGGCGCCGCGACCGGCAGTGTATGCATACGACATGAGCGGCGGCGCTGCAGGGCGTCGATTAAACCGAGGCTCTGGTTATCATGCCCGGCACGACCGTCACTAACATGCCAGATGACCAGCGTTTCCACGGGACGACGGGGTGTTTCAGCCGACAGTTTCCGCCCTTTGCAGCACGAACTCGGCGCCGCAATAGGGGCACTTGGCTTCACCGGTGGCTTCGATCGGCAAATAGACGCGCGGATGCGAATTCCACAGGCTCATGCGATCCAGCGGACAGTTCAGCGGCAGCTCAGCCTCCGTCACGACGTAACGCGTTTGATCGTTGGGGGTCTGAGCGCCAGCGGTGTCGGGTGAGGATGCCATGATTATGCCGCTCCGTTAACGTAATCCAGCCATTCCGGATATTGCGGTCGTTTGCCGAGCACCTGGTCGAAGTACAGCGTCTGCAGGCGTTCGGTTACCGGTCCGCGCCGGCCGCTGCCGATGACGCGGCCGTCGAGTTCGCGTATCGGGGTGACTTCGGCCGCCGTGCCGGTAAAGAAAGCCTCGTCGGCGACATAGACTTCGTCGCGTGTGATGCGCTTTTCAATCACCGGCAGATCCAGGTCCGCCGCCAGCCGGATGATGGTGTCGCGGGTAATGCCTTCCAGCGCCGAGGTGAGTTCCGGTGTGTACAGTTTGTCGTCCCGCACCAGAAACAGGTTCTCGCCGCTGCCTTCTGCGGCGTAGCCCTCGTTGTCCAGCAACAGGGCTTCGTCATAGCCGCAGGCCAGCGCCTCCTGCAGCGCCAGCATGGAATTCATGTAATTGCCGTTGGCCTTGGCTTTGCACATCGTGATGTTGACGTGATGACGCGTATACGACGACGTCTTGACGCGGATGCCACGCTCCATGCTGTCATCACCCAGGTACTTGCCCCAGCTCCAGGCCGCGATCATGACATGCACCTTGAGATTGTCGGCGCGCAGGCCCATGCCCTCGGCACCGTAGAAACACATCGGCCGCATGTAGCCGGACTCGAGCCCATTATCGCGCACTACGGCGCGGCAGGCCGTGTTGATGATGTCTTGATCGAACGGTATGTTCATGTTCAGTATATGCGCCGAGCGGAACAGGCGCCGGGTATGATCCACAAGCCGGAAAATGGCCGTACCCTGTTCGGCCTGATAGGCGCGCACGCCTTCAAAGACACCCATGCCGTAGTGCAGGGTATGTGTCAGTACATGCACTCTGGCTTCGCGCCAGGGTGTCATCTGCCCGTCGAGCCAGATGACGCCGTCTCGATCAGCCATCGACATGCAGTCTTCTCCTCAAAAGAATAACGTTATACAAGGGGGCGGATAGGGGTAGTGCCACCGAAAGCGGGTTATTCCAACATAAATCCCGGGCCGGGGACAGTCCGGCCGGCGCGCTTGCCGCCATGCCCCGGCTGTGATTACATCGTGCCTGCGAGGTGAACCATGAGCCAATCTGTCGAAATTCGCGATATCAACCCGAACGAAGCCTGGGACATGTTGCAGCAGCGGCCGGAAGCAGTACTGCTGGACGTGCGCACCACCATGGAATACCAGTACGTCGGCCATCCGGTCGGCGCGGTGCATGTGCCGTGGAAAGAGGCGCCTGACTGGGAGAATGATCCGCAGTTTGTTGCCAAGGTGCGCAAGGCACTGGGCGAACGCGCCGAGGACAAATCGCCGGAAGAACTGCCGGTCATGACCATCTGCCGCAGCGGCAAGCGCTCACTGGCCGCCGCCGAGGCACTGATGCGGCAGGGATTCCGCGAGGTCTACAATATCGGCGAAGGTTTCGAGGGCGATCTCGACGAGAAGAAACACCGCAGTAATGTGAACGGCTGGCGGTTTAACAATCTGCCGTGGGAGCAGACTTGATGCGTGAAAAGTGAAACGTGTATACGGGATTCAAAACCTTTTCACGTTTCACCATTTACTTTTCACTCTCCCATAGTCCGCGCCCAGAGAAATCAAAATTGGCTTTTCATGACTATTGTGGGAGGTGGCGCCAGCCGGTGACTTTTGCATCGCCGGGACTGCTTGTGGCGCTTTCCGCTGCACAGTACACAAGATCGACGCAATCATTTTTCTTCTTGATCCTCAGGCAGGCGCACCGGCAGGAAGCGCGCCAGCAGCAGACCCGCCTCGAACAGCAGCCACATCGGTACCGCCAGCATGCTCTGGGAAATGATATCCGGTGGTGTCAGCAGTGCGCCGATGACAAAAACACCCATGATAACCCAGGGCCGCTTGCGCCGCAGTGATGCGACCGAAGTGATGCCGCTCCAGATCAGGGTGAGCGTGACAACGGGGATCTCAAACGCCATGCCGAAGGCGAAAAACAGCTTCAGCACAAAGTCCAGATAGCGGCTGATATCGGTCATGACGGTCACACCAGCCGGCGCGATGCCGATGAAAAAACTGAACAGCAGCGGCAGCACCATGATGTAGGTGAAGGCGACGCCGGCATAGAACAGAACGATGCTGGCAACGAGCAACGGTAATGCGACGCGCTGTTCGTGACGGTACAGGCCGGGCGATATAAATGCCCAGGCCTGATACAGCAGGTATGGCATGCTGATGAACAGCGCCAGAAACAGCGTCAGTTTGAACGGCGCCAGAAAAGGTGATGCAACCTCGGTTGCGATCATGTTGGTGCCGGCCGGCAGGCGTTCGATAAGCGGTGTCGCCACCAGTGTGTAGATCGACTCGGCCAGTGGCAGCAGCGCGACGGCGACCAGCAGCAGACACAGCAGGCTGCGCATCAGCCGTGAACGCAGTTCGATCAGATGACCGATCAGCGTTTGTTCGTTTTCCGACTCCGCCGAAGTCATGCGTCCTGGTCGTTTCCGGGTTTTTGTCTGGAGCCGGTGCCGGTGTCGGATACAGGATCGGTTTCGGATCCGGGGTCGTTATCCTGCCGGCCGTATTCTGGGTGCTTTGGCTTGTAGTCCGGCTGTCGGTCGGGCGCCTCTTTCATCAGCCGGTCCATATGGCGGAGTCTTTTTTTGAGGTCGCCGGTTTCGCGTTCCTCGTCCCAGTCCAGCTCACGTTCCACTTCTCGTCGTGCGTCGCGGGCCAGGTGCCGAATCCTTCGCACCCAGTGGCCGGCCTCGCGGGCAAAGCCGGGCAGCTTGTCGGGGCCGACAATCAGCAGCCCGACGATTGCCACCAGAAACAGTTCCCAGAAGCCGATGTCGAACAAGCTGGCCTACCCCTGCCGCTGATCGTCCCGTGGCTCGCCGGTCTCTTGAGGTTTGCTATTGTCAGCCGTGGTCGTGCTGGTCTCCTGAGGTTTGCTACTCTCAGTCGTGATCGTGTCGGAATCATCCTTGATCGCACTGCGAAAACTCCTCAGCGCGCTGCCGACATCGCCGCCAATATTGCGCAGTTTCGCTGTACCGAACAGCAGCGCAACGATGACCAGGATGATCACCAGTTCCCAGATACCGAAGTTCATAGTCCGTCTCCTGCTTGCGCAAACTGCTGTATTGCCATGGATCCTGCTCTTCTGCCCGGTCAGTCCTGTTGCCGCGCGGCTTTCTCCGCATGTCCGGAGGTGCCGAGCCGGCGTTCCAGTTCGGCCAGTATTGCGTCCGGTTCCAGGCCGGCGTCGATCAGCAGCACCATGGTGTGAAACCAGAGATCGGCGACTTCGCCGACCAGTGCCTGGTCATCATCACCGTGGCCGGCAATCAGGAGTTCTACCGCCTCCTCGCCAACCTTGCGCAGGATACGCTCACGGCCGCCGTGATAGAGACTGGCTACGTAGGAGGACGCCGGGTTGGCCTCGCGCCGTGCCTTGAGTACCTCGGTCAGCCGGTCAATAATCGAATCCGTCATCAGGCTTCACCGCCACGGTTCAGGAATATATGGTACTCGGATCTTTCAGAACCGGCTCGACACTTTCCCAGCCATCTTCCTCCAGCCGCCGGTAGAAGCAACTGGCACGGCCGGTATGGCAGGCGATGCCGCCATGCTGGCTGACCCTGAGCAGGATCGCATCGCTGTCGCAGTCCAGGCGGATCTCGTGAATCTGCTGGATATGACCGGATTCCTCGCCTTTGCGCCAGAGCCGGCCGCGCGAGCGCGACCAGTAGACCGCCCGGCCTTCCTGCCGGCTCAGTGCCAGTGCCTCGCGGTTCATCCAGGCCAGCGTCAGCACCCGGCCACTGTCGCGGTCCTGGGCGATCGCCGCCACCAGACCATTATCATCCCAGCGTACCGCATCCAGCCAGTCTGCATCCAAGGTATTGTCATCACCAGTGTTCATTGCCGCACCTCGATGGCCTGTTCCCGCATCAGGTTCTTCGCCTCGGCGACCGTGTGTTCACCGAAGTGGAAAATGCTTGCCGCGAGGACAGCGTCGGCACCACCCTGCGTAACCCCCTCTGCCAGATGCGTCAGGCTGCCGACACCGCCCGACGCGATGACCGGGATGGGCACGGCTTCGCTGACCGCGCGGGTAAGCGCCAGATCAAAGCCTTCGCGCGTGCCGTCGCGGTCCATGCTCGTCAGCAGTATTTCGCCGGCGCCGTAGTCGGCCATCTGCCGGGCCCAGGCCACAGCGTCGATTCCGGTTGGTTTGCGGCCACCGTGCGTGAATACTTCCCAGCTTCCCTTGCCATCCGCCTTGGCGTCGATGGCAACGACAATACACTGTGCGCCGAACCTGGCGGAAGCTTCACGAATGAAATCCGGGGTTTTAACCGCCGCCGAGTTGATACTGACTTTATCAGCACCGGCATTTAATAATTTTCGAATGTCTTCCAGAGTGCGTACGCCACCACCGACCGTCAGCGGGATAAATACCTCCGCCGCTACGGCTTCGACCACCGGCACCAGCGTCTCGCGCTCGTCACTGCTGGCGGTGATGTCGAGAAAGCAGAGTTCATCGGCGCCCTGGACGTCGTAACGCTTGGCCACTTCGACCGGATCGCCGGCGTCGCGGATATCGACGAACCTGACGCCTTTGACGACGCGCCCGGCGTCGACATCCAGACAGGGAATGATGCGTTTGGCCAGGCCCATGTCAGTCTCTGCGCAGCTCAGGCGCGCAGGGGGTTGGCATGCGGGCAGAGTTCGTCGGCCAGCTTTTGTGCCGCGGCGAAGTCGAGCGTACCTTCATAGATCGCACGCCCGGTGATGGCGCCCTCGATCCCTTCATGCGCGACTTCGCACAACGAGCGGATGTCGTCGAGGTTACTGATGCCGCCGGAGGCGATGACCGGTACCGCAACTTCGCGGCAGAGTTCGGCGGTAGCTTTGACGTTGATACTGTTCATCATGCCGTCACGGCTGATATCGGTAAAGATGATGGCGCTGACGCCTTCATCCTCGAACTGTTTGGCCAGATCGATCACGTCATGATGCGACAGTTTGGACCAGCCGTCGGTGGCCAGCTTGCCGTTCTTGGCGTCCAGGCCAACGATGATGTGACTGGGGAATTCCAGACACACGTTAGCGACGAAGTGCGGTGTGGTGACCGCCTTGGTGCCGATAATGACATAGCTCACGCCGGCGTCCAGATAGGTCTGGATGGTGTCCTCGTTACGAATGCCGCCGCCGACCTGGATCGGGATATCCGGATAGCTTCGTGCAATCTCGTGCACGATGTCCGCGTTTTCCGGCTTGCCGGCTGCGGCGCCGTCGAGATCCACCAGGTGGAGCCGCTTGGCCCCTGCCTGGATCCAGCGTTCAGCCACTTCGACCGGGTCATTGGAGTAAACGGTCTGTTCATCCATGCGGCCCTGACGCAGGCGCACGCACTTGCCATCTTTGATATCGATAGCCGGGATCAGCAGCATGATGGAGTCCTTTGAAACAGGCGAGTCAGGCGATAATTTAAAGGGTAGCGACGACAGAATATTGTTTTGATCGGGGCCGTTGCCGGAATTCGATGCTTTGGTAAGAAAATGTTAGCACAAGTCCCGGCGGTCGACGACCAGGGCAATCAATGGGCCTCATCCCAGTTCTTGCCGCTGCCGGCTTCGACCTCCAGCGGTATGCTCAGCTCCGCGGCACCGGTCATGAATTCCCGGATCTGCCGGCGGGCATTATCGACATCATTTTCAGCGATCTCGAACACCAGTTCGTCGTGCACCTGCATTACCATGCGGATGTCGAGCTTCGAACGCTCAATCCATTCGTCGATGCGGATCATGGCGCGTTTGATGATGTCGGCGGCGGTACCCTGCATGGGGGCATTGATGGCGGTGCGCTCGGCATACTGGCGGCGATTCGCGTTCTTTGAGCGGATGTCCGGCAGGTACAGGCGGCGCTTGAAAACGGTTTCAACATAGCCCTGTTCCCGGGCCCGGGCACGGGTTGCGTCCATAAAGGTTTTCACGCCCGGATAGCGCGTAAAGTAGCGATCGACATATTCCTGTGCCGCCTTGCGTTCGATGCCGAGTTGCCGTCCCAGACCCCAGGCCGACATCCCGTAAATGAGACCGAAGTTGATGGCCTTGGCTGCGCGCCGCTGTTCCGCATCGACTTCGTCCGGCCGGGTGTCGAACACTTCGGCGGCGGTGGCGCGGTGAATATCCTCGCCGGCTGCGAAAGCCTTGAGCAGTCCCTCGTCCCCGGACAGGTGCGCCATGATGCGCAGCTCGATCTGGGAATAGTCGGCCGCCAGCAGTTGATAGCCTTCCGGTGCAACAAACGCCTGGCGGATACGGCGACCCTCCGGCGTGCGCACCGGAATATTCTGCAGGTTCGGATCCGAGGACGACAGCCGGCCAGTGGCGGTGACGGCCTGATGGTAGGATGTATGCACGCGGCCATTGTCCGGGTTGACCAGGCGCGGCAGCTTGTCGGTATAGGTAGAACGCAGTTTGCTCAGGGCACGGTGATCGAGAATGATGCGCGGCAGTTCGTAGCCTGCGGCCAGTTCCTCGAGAACGGCCTCGGCAGTTGATGGCTGGCCTTTCGGGGTGCGTGCCGTCACCGGGATCTGCATCTTGTCGTACAGGATTGTCTGGATCTGTTTGGGCGAGCCAATATTGAACGCCTGACCGGCGAGATCGTGGGCTAGGCGTTCCAGTTCCCCCAATTTGTTTTCCAGTTCCCCGCTCTGCTTTTCCAGCAGGGCCGCATCAACGGCTACGCCGTTCCGCTCCATGCGCGACAGCACCGGCAGCAGCGGCATCTCGATGCTATCGAACAGCTGTTTCAGCTCCGGTATCTGTTCCAGCTGCGGCCACAGGGTCTGGTGCAGCTGCAGCGTGATATCGGCATCCTCGGCGGCATACGGCGCGGCGGCGTCGATTGCGACTTGGTCGAAGGTGATCTGCCTGGCGCCCTTGCCGGCAATATCCTCGTATTTGATAGTGCTCGTGTTCAGATGCTTGTCAGCGAGCGTGTCCATGTCGTGGCGGCTGGCGACGCTGTCCAGCACGTAGGATTCGAGCATGGTGTCGTAACGGATGCCCTGAAGCTCGACGCCGTGATTGGCCAGCACGCTCATGTCGTATTTGAGGTTGTGGCCGACTTTCGCGCGCGCCGGATCTTCCAGCAGCGGCTTAAGCTGTTTCAGGATCGTGTCACGATCGAGCTGTTGCGGCGCGCCGGGATAAACATGCGCCAGCGGCACATACGCCGCTTCACCAGTCTCAATGGCAAACGAAACGCCGACGATGCGGGCGGCCATATAATCGAGACTGGTGGTTTCGGTATCGAACGCAAACAGATCGGCGTCTTGAAGCCGTCGCAGCCAGTCGTCGAGCTGCTGCTGTTCGAGAACGGCTTGGTAATTCTTTTTGTCAGGACACTTTTTGCTCGTGGTTGTGCTGTCAGTTTTATCGACGGCCTTTTCAGTAGCGGTATCTGCCCGGTTGCCGGCAGACGGACTGTCTGGCTGTTCCGGTGCCTCGCTGTCGGTATCCATTTCCCTGAGCCAGCTCTTGAAGCCGTGATGTTCGTACATCGGTCTGAGCGTTGCCGGATCCGGTTCTGCCGGGACGAGATCTTCGGGATTAAACGGCAGTTCGACGTCACACTTCAGGGTGACCAGTTCGCGCGACAGCGGCAGCTGGTGCAGCGACGCGCGCAGGTTTTCGCCCACCTTGCCACCGATTTCATCGGCGTGTTCGATAATCGCGTCCAGTGATCCGTATTCATTCAGCCACTTGGCGGCAGTCTTCGGGCCGACCTTGGGGACGCCGGGAATGTTATCGACACTGTCACCGACCAGTGTCAGAAAATCGATGATCCGTTCCGGGCCGACGCCGAACTTCTCGCGCACCCCGGACTCGTCGTAGACGGCGTCATTCATCGTGTTGATGATGGTGATGGAGCCATCAACCAGTTGTGCAAGATCTTTGTCGCCTGACGAGATCACGGTGTGCATATCGGCCGCGGTTGCCTGCTTCGCCAGTGTGCCGATAACGTCGTCGGCTTCGACATTATCTATGCACAGCAAAGGGATACCCAGCGCCTGGATCAGGTGCTGCAGCGGTTCGATCTGTATCCGGAGATCGTCCGGCATCGGCGGACGGTTGGCCTTGTAGTCGGCGTACAGATCGTTGCGGAACGTCCTGCCGCTGGCGTCGAACACCACGGCCAGATAGGCACTGGGGTAGTCGCGCCGCAGTTTGCGCAGCATATTGATGACACCATAAATTACATTGGTGGGTTCGCCGGCCGGACTGGTTAATTCCCGTATCGCGTGATAGGCGCGGAACAGATAATAGGAACCGTCTACCAGGACGAGGGTGCTTTCAGGCTTGTTTCGGCTCATGGTCCTGTTTCAGGGGTACGCTAACCGTGGTCGGAGCGTGCTGTCGGCTGCGGAATAACTGTGCAACAATGCGCGTCAGGGCTGCAGGCTCGCAAAAGACCCGCAAATGAACAATGCATTATGAATGATCCCCGCACAACTTCACATCATGAACGTATCCCGGCCGACGATTACGAACTGACGCGCGAATCCTGGAAGATCTTCCAGATCGTGGCGGAGTTTGTGGAAGGCTTCCAGAAGCTGGCCGGCATACGCCCGTCCGTAAGCATGTTCGGTTCGGCGCGACTGCAACGGGAACATCCCTGGTATCAGCTCGGTGAGGATATTGCCCATCGTCTGTCGGAGGCCGGCTTTTCGGTGGTCAGTGGCGGCGGACCGGGGCTGATGGAGGCCTTCAACAAGGGCGCGATCTCCGGCCGTTCGCCCAGCATCGGCCTGAACATTCAGTTGCCAAAAGAAGCACATGGTAATCACTTTCAGGATATCTCGCTTTACTTCAAGCATTTCTTTGCCCGCAAGGTCATGTTCGTGAAATACGCCAGCGCCTATGTGGTATTGCCCGGCGGCTTCGGCACGCTGGATGAACTGGCCGAAATTCTCACTCTGATCCAGACGGGTACCAGCCGCCGCATTCCGGTGATACTGGTTGGCCCCGAATTCTGGGACGGCCTGGTGAACTGGTTTCGTGACACGCTGGTGGAACAAGGCATGATAGATCGTGAAGACCTTCATATTTTTCAATTGGTACGGGAACCCGAGCAGGTTTTGGAGGCCATTTTCCGTTACTATGAAAATCGGGGCTTCGAGCCGACGCGCGAAGAGCAGGAGAAACAGTTGGAGTTGTAGGTCATAAAGAACAGACGTGAAAGGAGATTACAGAGTGTCCCGAGCCGCCTTCGCCATCGGACTGTTATGGCTGAGCAGCGCGTCTTTGCTAAGCGCGCAGAATTCCGAGGTTCCCGGGCTTCCCGAGGATCCGGCCGCCGCCGAGCCGCCGCCCAGGGTCCAGCCGGAGTCGCCTGTTCCGCCCGAACCGGCGCCGTCGGAATCCGCTGCGGATGCGGAAGCCGAAGGCGAGCCTGTGCCACAGCCGCCGGTATTGCCCGAGCCCATGGAAAGCGGCCAGCCGATCGAGCCGGATGTGACCATCATTCAGCGCGACGACGCCACGATCGAGGAATACCGGCACAACGGCCGCCTGTATATGGTCAAGGTCACCCCCAGTGTCGGCAAGCCTTATTATCTTGTTGACCGCGATGGCGATGGTCAGATGGAAGCGCGCATGAGCGAGATCTATGATGACATGGTCATACCGCAGTGGGTGATTTTCAGCTGGTAGACTGATCATGGCTTCACGCATACAGGCCTACAAGGCAGAATAGATTTCAGGAAACTCTGAGAATGCGGTGTATGGACAGCGCCGTTAACAAAGCAAAGGGTGCACTTAATCAGTGCTTCCTTTAACTGGTTAAGATTCCCGTTCCGGCATCCGGTGCGGGCCTGACGCGGCGACCGCAGCATGTCAGTTTACACGGCCGTTACAACCGAACAGCTCAAGCGCTTTCTTGCTGACTATGCTCTGGGTGAACTGCAGCAGTTCGTCGGCATCAGCAACGGCATCGAAAACACTAATTATTTCGTGACTACCAGTGAGGGTGAGTTTGTCCTGACGCTGTTTGAAGTGCTCACCGCCGATGAGTTGCCCTACTTCCTCGAGCTCATGGCCTTTCTGGCCGAGCATGATATTCCCAGCGCCCATCCGGTCGCGGACCGCCACGATCGTTATCTGCGGGAGCTCAACGGCAAACCGGCTGCGCTGGTCAAGCGGTTGATCGGCGCCAGCGTTGATCTGCCTACGGCAGCACAGTGTCGGGCAATCGGCGAAAAGATGGGCCGTATGCATATCGCGAGCGACTTATTTACCCTGTATCGGGTGCCGGATCGGGGACCGGACTGGTGCGCGGCCACTGCCGCGCAGGTGATGCCGAAACTACCGCCGCCGGAACAGCGGCTGTTGCAGGCCGAACTCGAATATCAGGCCGGCATCGATGTCCGCGGCTTGCCAGCCGGCGTGATTCATGCCGATCTGTTTCGTGACAACGCCCTGTTTGTCGGCAACCGCCTGACCGGCATTATCGACTTTTACTATGCCTGCAATTTCTTTTTGATTTACGATCTGGCCGTGACGATTAACGACTGGTGCAATTGCGGGGACGCTACCCGCGACCACGAGAATGCAGCCGAGCTGCTGGCCGGTTACCGGGCGCAGCGCGAAGTCCAGCCGCATGAGATCGAAGTCTGGCCGGCAATGCTGCGCGCTGCCGCCCTGCGCTTCTGGCTGTCACGGCTCAAGGATAAGCACTTTCCGCGAGCCGGGGAAATCACGCATATCAAGGATCCGAATGTCTTCCGCGATATTCTGAACAGCCGCATCGGTGTAGACGCGGATCTGCGGGCGATGTGGCAGCAGTCGATCGAGGTCTGAGCTGCATGGTCGGCGGACCGTATCAAGTGTTCGTTTATGGCACCCTGCTCGTCCCCGAAGTTATGCAGCAGGTCACCGGCCGCGAGCTGCGCGGACAGCCGGCGACACTGCAAGGCTATCAGCGTTATCGGCTGCGGCGCTGCAGCTATCCTGGCATCGTGCCCGATCCAGAGGCCGAGGTGACCGGACTGGTTTATCACGTTGATCGACAGTCATTGGCGGCGCTGGATCGCTACGAAGACCCCTGCTATGAACGTTGCCAGGTGAATGTCGAAACCAAAGACGGCATGCAGCGGGCCTATGCCTACATCATTCCGGAGGCGCGCCGGCATTTGATCGATCCCCGCCCCTGGGATCTGGATGTCTGGCGCCGGCTGCGGCGCCGGCAGTAGAGCGTCAGACCACCAGCACGAGGGTCGCCAGTCCGAGGAAACTGAAGAAGCCGACGACGTCGGTAACCGTCGTCAGCAACACCCCGCCGGCAATGGCAGGATCGATACCGATCCGTTTCAGGAACATAGGCAGTACCACCCCGGCGATGGCGCCGGAGGCCAGGGTAATCACCATGGCTGTACCGATGATAAGGCTGATCATAGTGTTGCCGAACCACAGATTGGCCGCCACCGCGACCACCAGCGCCCAGAGCAGACCGTTCAGCAGGCTGATGCCCAGCTCCTTGTTAAACAGGGCGCGGAAATTGGCCCGTCCGATCTGGCCCAGCGCAACGCCGCGTATGGTGATGGTCAGGGTCTGGGTGCCGGCCACTCCGCCCATGCTGGCGACGATTGGCATCAGCACCGCCAGGGCGACCAGTTGCTGAATGGTCGCCTCGAAGCGGCCGATCACCGCAGCGGCGATGAAGGCGGTTGCCAGATTGATGCCGAGCCAGACGGCACGCCGACGGGCGCTGCCGAAGATCGGCGCGAACAGATCTTCTTCCTCCTTCACGCCGGCCATGCGGCGAAAGGCCTGCTCGGCCTGCTCCTGGATCACGTCGATGACGTCGTCGACCGTGATACGGCCCAGCAGGCGCTGCTCGTCGTCGACTACCGGAGCGGACACGAAGTCGCGCTGTTCGAACAGCTTGGCCACCTCGTTGGCCGGCAGGGTCGCCGGCAGCGGCTCGATATCGACGTTCATGCATTCGCCGACGGTGCGCTCGCTATCGTTGAGGATCAGTGCACTCAGCGGTAGCACCCCCAGATACTTGTTATCCCGGTCGACAACCATGAGTACGTCAGTGCCTTCCGGTATTTCATTGCGTCGGCGCAGAAACCGGCTGACCACATCCAGTGTGACGTCGGCGCGGACCGGGAGGACATCGAGGTTCATCAGGCCGCCGGCGGTGTCCTCGGGGTAGGACAGCACGGACGCCAGACGCAGTCGATTCTGCTCGTCCATCGCTTCCAGGACGTTTTCGATCAGCGTCTCGGGCAGATCCTGGAGAATGTCGGCGGCATCGTCGGTATCCAGGCTGCGGGTTGCCGCGGCAACATCCTGGGGCTGCATCAATTCCAGCAGACTGACGCGTACCGATTCCTGTGCATGCGACAGAACATCGCCGGCTACCTGGGGATCGATCAGCCACCATGCCTGCTGGCGATCCTGGACTGGCAGACTTTCCAGCACGTCGGCTATTTCCGAAGGATGCAGCTCGCGCAGCAATTGTCGCGCCACCCACGGACGATCGTTATCCAGTGCTTCGTGCAGTTGATCCAGCAGCGGTTGCTCGGTGGTGTCGTTACGGATTTCGTTCATGTCGGTTCGCCCTGATGAGTCGGCAGTTTAACAAGGCGCGCGATGGCGGGTAAGCAGACCGCCTGCGATACTCACAGCGGGATAGGGTCGGCAGATCGGTACAGCGGAAAGATTTAATGCAGCGGCAGGCTGTCCTGTTCCATCAGCTGCCGGACTTCAGCGCCACTGGAGGCATTGAGTGCCTTGCGGGCCAGCTTTTCCAGATCCTTGATACGGCTGTGCATGATGATCTGCTTGACTTCCAGCAATACGGCTGGGTGCACGCTGAATTCGCGCAGGCCCAGACCCAGCAGCAGCCGGGTGTATTCGATCTCGCCGGCCATTTCGCCACACATGGCCACTGGTATCCCGGCTTTTTCGCCGGCCTTCAGCGATTGCTGGATGAGCCGCAGTACCGCCGGGTGCAGCGGGTCGTAAAGATAATTGACTTCGTCATTCACCCGGTCGATCGCCATGGTGTACTGGATCAGATCGTTGGTGCCAATGGACAGGAAATCCAGGTGCCTGGCAAATACATCCGCACACACGGCCGCGGCCGGAACCTCGATCATGCCGCCCACGGAGATGTCACGATCGAACGGGATGGCTTCCTGTGCGAGTTCGTTCTTGATCTCGTCGATCATCTGCAGCACCTGCTGCATTTCGTTGATATTCGACAGCATCGGGATCATGAGTCGTACCGGCCCGAGCGCCGAGGCGCGCAGGATGGCGCGCAGCTGCGGCCGGAACAGTGACGGTTCCTTGAGGCACAGGCGCACGGCGCGCAGACCGAGCGCCGGGTTCGATTGCACGGGGCCACGCTGGCCGCCGCCGTCGACCTGCTTGTCGGCGCCCAGATCCAGAGTGCGTATTGTCAACGGCAAACCTTCGAGGATCTGTATGACGTTGGAATACGCTGCATAATGTTCTTCTTCGTCGGGTGGTGTATCACGGTTCATGTAAAGGAATTCGGTGCGGTACAGTCCCACACCTGCGGCGCCAACATCGCGCACGGTATCAAAGTCACGCGGCAGTTCGATGTTGGTCTGCAGTTCGATCTCGATACCATCCTGGCTAACAGTAGGCGCCTGGCGAATTTTCCGGAGGTCGTTGAGATAGCGTTTTTCCTCGCGCTGACGCTGTTTGTAATGATTCAGCGTGCGTTTGTCCGGACTGACGATGATTGCGCCGCGGGTTCCGTCGATGACGACCTCATCGTCTTCGCGTATATAACGCCTGGCCTGATGCACTCCGACGATGGCGGGTATGCCAAGGCTGCGGGCAAGGATCGCGGTATGTGACGTCGGGCCACCGTATTCCGTGGCGAAGGCGGCTATTCCCTGGTACTGCAATAATACCGTGTCGGCCGGTGTGAGATCGTCGGCGAGGACGATGTAGCCGGTCAGACGGCTGTCCGGTTCCTCGTGCCGTAATGGTGTCTGTTTCAGAAGCAGGCGCTGAATCCGGTTGATGACATGGACAACGTCATCCTTGCGGGTGCGCAGATAGGCGTCATCCATTTCCTCGAAGACATTGACCAGTGCGTCGCGCTGCAGCTTGAGCGCCCACTCGGCGTTGCAGCGCATCTCGCGGATGAGCTTGGCCGGTTCCTCGGTGACGGCGGCGTCATCCAGCATCAGCAGATGGGTATCGATGAATGCAACGATGTCGGACCCGGTACCTTTGGGAACGTGGGTGCGGATCGCGCGCAACTGTTGGCGGGCGCTGGAGACTGCGGTCTCAAAACGCTTGATCTCGGCCCCGATATCCTTCTTTTTAACACTGTATTCGGGGATCTCCATCTGGTTGCGCTCGATGATATGCGCCTTGCCGATGGCAACGCCCCGGGAAACACCGACACCATGCAGTGCCAGTGTCATTCATCTTCTCCGAAACGGTTTCGGACCAGCTCCTCAAGCTGATCAAGCGCTTCGTTTGCATCCGGGCCACTGGCCGACATTTCAAGACAATTGCCTTTACCGGCGGCCAGCATCATGACACCCATAATGCTTTTGCCGCTGACACACCGGCCGTTATGCGTCAGCGTGATTTCCGAGTCGAAGTTCGAAGCCAACTGGACGAAACGTGCTGCCGCCCGCGCATGCAGGCCGAGCTTGTTGATGATCTCGATCTGTCGGCTCTCGTTCATTGGTCAGAGCTGTCTGTTACGAGGAATATGCCGTCACGTCCACCGCTGACGGCTTTCTCCGCCAGGGCATCTAGCGTTAGCTGCGAATAGTTCAGTATCCGCACCAGCATGGGCAGGTTCATGCCGCAGATAACCCGTATGTTGTAATATTGCCCCAACCGGACGGCGATGTTGCTGGGGGTGGAGCCGTACAGATCGGTCAGTACCAGCACGCCGTCACCCTCATCCAGAAGTTCCAGAAGCTCCAGAGCGCTGGCCATGAGTTCTTCCGGTTCGCTGTCGGCGGTGACTGTCAGCAGGCGCGCGTTCAGCGGACAGTCGTTCAGCATGTGCGTGGTTGTGCCAAGCAGCGCCGGGCCGATACCGCTGTGGCTGATGATCAGTAAACCCACGCTCATTAAAACTCTCCATCCATGTCACCGCCCAGGCGGCCAGACGCATGTTTCCGATACGTCCGCTGACAATATCTGAAAGTGCTCTTCGTTGCGCTGTCTCGCACGCTGAATAAGTAATTATTGTTCTGGTTAAATATCCCGATGACGTACCAGCACGTGTTTACCCTGTTCGAAGTAACATCTAGCCAGGCGCTCAACCAGATAAACGGATCGATGGTGGCCGCCGGTGCAACCGATCGCAACAGTCAGATAACTGCGATTATCGGCTTCGAACTGGGGAATCCAGTTGTCCAGGAAATCCCGTATCTGATCGTGCATGGCAATGACCTGGGGCTGCGCTTCAAGAAACTTTATCACGGGTTCGTCGCGGCCGGTATGCGGACGCAGATCCTGATCCCAGTGAGGGTTCGGCAGGCAGCGCGCATCAAAGACGAAATCCGCGTCACGCGGTACGCCGTGCTTGTAACCGAACGAGATCAGTTGTAGTGACAAATTCTGCGGTGGCCGCTGGGCGACCCGACTGCGGACGAGGTCGCGTAATTCATGCAGCTGGGTGTGACTGGTATCAAGGCGCAGGTCCGCTGCTTCGGCCAGTGGTTCCATCAGCACGCGTTCCTTGCGCAAGGCTTCGATCAGGCCGATTTCATCCGACGTCAGCGGATGCTTGCGGCGGGTTTCACTGAAACGCCGGGTCAGTACTTCATCGGTCGCCTCAATGAAGACCAGCTCGGCCAGAATGCCGTGCTCGCGCAGCGACTGAATGGTTTCCGGCAGATGGGCGAGTTCACGCTCCGGGTTGCGGGCATCGATGCCGAGAGCGATGCGGTTGGCAAACAGCGGGTAACCCTGTTCCAGCCGCTCGACAATCGATATCAACAGACTGGCAGGCAGATTATCGATGCAGTAAAAATCCAGGTCTTCAAGCGTGTTCAACGCTACCGTCTTGCCGGCGCCGGACAGGCCGCTGACGATGATAACCCGGCGTTTCTTCCCCCGGGAATTGCCCTGCTGCTGATTCACTTGCTGCCAGTCTGCTGGATGAGCTGGCGTTGCCGATCGGCGAAATCCTGCGAAGCATTGTAACCACTAATGCGCAGTAGATGGCTGTGCGCCGCGCATTCCACCAATACGGCCAGGTTGCGGCCTGGCGCCACCGGCACGGTGATTTCCGGAATATCGACTTCGAGCACTCTTTGGGTTCGATAGCTGCCTTCGAGGCGATCGAGCTTCAGCAGTCGCTCCTTGCCCATGGGTTCAAGCCGGATAATAAGACGCAGATATTTATTACTTTTGATGGCGTTGTTACCGAACAGCTCGCGAACATTGATAATGCCCAGACCCCGTACTTCGAGGAAGTCCGCGAGTATTTCCGGACAGTAGCCATTGATAATATCCGGCGCGATGCGCGAAAATTGTGGCGCGTCGTCGGCGACCAGCCGGTGGCCCCGGGTGATCAGCTCCAGCGCCAGTTCGCTTTTACCAATGCCGCTTGGCCCGGTAATCAGAACACCGATGGCCATGACTTCCATGAACACGCCATGCAGCACCATCACGTCGGCGAACAGATTGCTCAGGTAATAGTGCAGGGATTCGGTCAGCTTGGTACTCGAAAGCGGTGTTGTAAACAGCGGAACACTTTGTTCATTGCAGCGACGTTTGAGCAGTGTCGGTATCGGCTGGGATTCGGCGATGACAATACAGGCAGGCTGATGGTTGAACAGCTGTCTCAAGGCGTCCTGTCGGGATATGTCGCGCAAACCTTCCAGGTAACTGAGTTCTATCTTGCCCAGCACCTGAATCTGGTGCGGGTGAATCAGGTTCAGATAGCCAATTAATGATTTGTTGGTCGGCAGATCGACACGCTGGGGCTTATTCTTGCTTTGTACATCCATGTCGTCGGCCGTATATTCATGCGGACGCAGACTGGACTCTTCCGGAACAATGGTGCGTTTGCCGCCCTCCTGACCCGCCACCCATTCAAGCATGAGCTTCTGGGAATGGTTGTTGAACAAATCAATAATGGTGATTTGATCAGTCATGATTGGTGCGGGACCTATTTCCTGAGCAAATCGTACAATCTTGAATTTGAGCTCGCCGCTCTGAGCTGCAGCACCAGATCAGAGTCGCTGAACATCTCGGCCAGCTTCGCGAGTATTTGCAGATGCTCGTTGGTGGATTCCTCCGGAACCAGCAGTGCGAACAGCAGATCGACCGGCTGTTGATCGACAGCGTCATAGTCAATACCTTCAGCCAGCTGCACAAAGGCTCCAAGTGTCTGCTTACTACCTTTGAGGCGGCCATGGGGAATGGCTACACCATGTCCAAGACCGGTACTGCCGAGTCGTTCGCGCGCACACAGGCTGTCAAATATTTCCGTATGTGTCAGGTCCGGCTTGTCATCGGCGATCAGGGTGGCGAGCAGTTCCAGTACCCCCTTTTTGCTCGCAACCTCGGCCCTACTCGTGACACGGTCCGGAGTCAGTATCTCAGCAATTTCCATGAAAGGCCTTGTCGGATTAATTTGTTTTTGAGTGTTATGACACGCCCTGAGATTTCAGGCCGCCTTCACTACGACGATGATCAGTGAGTTTCTCCTTGTGCTTTTTAAGTTGTCGGTCGAGTTTGTCCATAAGATCATCAATCGCCGCATACATGCTTTCCTGTTCGGTATCAGCAAAAAGTTCACCGCGGCTGACGCTGACTGTAGCCTCGGCCTTATGGCGCTCCTTTTCAATGTTCAGAATGAAGTGCACATTGGTAATCTGATCAAAATGCCGTTCAAGCCGTTGAAATTTGGTTTCTACATAGTCACGTAATGCAGGAGTGACATCCATATGTTGACCGGTGATACTGATCTGCATCTATAGCTCCTCGGGGGAAACATTATAAATGTTTGCGTTCATTGGATGGCGGTAGTGCCATTGCCTCACGATATTTAGCAACCGTCCGTCTGGCAACCTCTATGCCGCGTTCAGACAGAATACTGGCAATCTTGCTGTCACTGAGCGGTTTCTGCGGCGGTTCCTCACTGATTAGTTTCTTGATTTGCGCGCGGATCGAGGTGGAGGAGCAGGTGCCGCCAATGCTGGTGCTGACGTGACTGGAGAAGAAATACTTCAATTCGAATATGCCGCGCGGCGTGTGCATGTATTTGCGCGTTGTCACGCGTGAGATGGTTGATTCATGCATTTCCAGGGCTTCGGCGATATCGTGTAACACCAGCGGTTTCATGGCTTCGTCGCCATGCTCGAGAAAAGCCCGCTGCCGTTCAACGATGGCGGTGGCGACACGCAGCAGTGTTTCGCTGCGGCTTTGCAGGCTTTTGATGAACCAGCGCGCTTCCTGCAGATGGGTTTTGAGTGAACTGTTGTCAGCGCTGTTGTCGGCGCGGCGAATCATGCCTGCGTAGCTTGAGTTGATGCGCAGTTGAGGAATGGCTTCGGTATTCAGCTCAACCTTCCACGCGCCTTTATCTTTTTTAACATACACATCCGGAATTATGTACTCCGGCCGTGACTCCTGCACGCGACTGCCGGGCCGCGGATTGAGTGACTGGATGAGATGGAGCGCCTGCTGTAGCTCTTCGCGGCTCAGATGCATGCGGCGCATCAGTTGCGTGTAATCGTGTGCGCCCAGTGTCTGCAGATGTTTCTCGGCCAGTGCCCTGGCTTCCTGAAGCCAGGGCGTATCGGCAGGCAGCTGATTCAGCTGAATCAGCAGGCATTCGCTGAGATCGGAGGCGGCCACGCCCGGCGGATCCATGGCCTGGACGATATGCGCTACGGCGCGAACCTCCTCGATGCCGATATCCGAGTCCTCATCGGCGTCATCGCTTTTCACGTCCGAACCCAGTGAGTCAAGTATGTCTTCCAGGCTGAGGGTCAGATAGCCGTCGTCATCCAGGGCGTCAATGATCGCCAGTGCAATCGCCCGATCAGTTTCACTGGTCGGTGTCAGGTTGAGTTGCCAGCGCAGATACTCGTGCAGTGTCTCGCTGGGGGCGTTTTGATTGTCATAGCCGTTCAGGTCGGGATCGGCGCCGCTGCTGCTGCCTTGGTAGCCGACAATGTCATAAATATCGTCCCAGGCGCTGTCCACGGGCAAATCTTCGGGTATGCCCTCGCCCTCCATATCCTGGGCGGTGCCCAGTATCTCGTCACGTTCGTCAGTGTCGCTGTCATTCGTCGACTCGGCTTCGGTGCTGGTGGGCACCTCATCCTCTTCGTCGTCCAGCTCCAGCATCATGTTTGATTCAAGCGCCGCCTGCACCTCGGTCTGCAGTTCGAGGCTGGACAGCTGCAGCAGACGGATGGCCTGTTGCAGTTGGGGCGTCATGGTCAGGTTTTGACCAATACGCAATTGCAGGGAGGGTTTCATACAGAATTATTCTAACTGATCTTCGCTATACATAGGCGGGGTCAGAGGCGGAAGTGCTCACCCAGATACACTTTTCGCACCCTCGGGTCCTCCAGGATCTCGGCGGGTGTGCCGGAAGCCAGTATCTGACCGTCGCTGACGATGTAGGCGCGGTGACAGGTTCCCAGCGTTTCCCGGACATTGTGATCGGTGATCAGAATGCCGATGCCATTGTCGCTGAGCTGGTGGGTGATTTGCTGGATATCGTTGATAGAAATAGGATCGATACCGGCAAATGGTTCATCCAGCAGCAAAAACGCGGGCTCCATGGCAAGGGCGCGGGCGATCTCCAGGCGCCTGCGTTCGCCGCCCGAGAGGCTTGCGCCGAGGCTGTCGCGCAAGTGACTGATGTGAAATTCCTCCAGCAATCCTTCCAGCCAGCGTTCACGATCGTTGTCATTCAGGTCCCGGCGGGTCTGCAGAATGGCCTTGATATTGTCAACCACCGACAGCCGCCGGAAGACCGAAGCTTCCTGGGGCAGATAACCCAGTCCGAGACGCGCGCGCTCGTCAATGGGCAGATGGCTGAGATCGATCTCGTTCAGATAAATGCTGCCGTTATCGGATGGAATGAGGCCGACGATCATATGAAAACTGGTCGTTTTGCCGGCACCGTTGGGTCCCAGCAGGCCGACGATTTCACCGCTGCTGACGGTCAGGCTGATATCCCGGACCACGCGTCGTGACTGAAAGGATTTTGATATATTGCGGACGACCAGCTCCCCCATCTTATTTATCTGTCCTCAAGGCGACCAGCCACGTTGCCGCGAAATATTCATTCGGAGTCCGCTGCGTCTTTTTTCGGTGTAATAATGACGCGTACGCGACCGTCTTCCCGGGTCTCATCTGTTTCGGCACCGGCCTGTTTTTTGCCCGTGTCGCTGCGCGCGATAACGCGGCTGTTGACTGTGTCATATTCAATGCGATCACCCGTAAAACGCACGTCCTCCTGAACTACTTTGGCCTCCCTGATTAAAACGACCAGTGCCTTGCTGGAGTAATATTCCATGCGCTTGGCCCAGGCTTCGTCATAGACTTTGCTGCCGTCGGGCAGCTGTTTGTAGTAGGCCAGATCGCCTTCCATGATGGCGTGATCGAGTTCCTGATTCTCATCGTAATACACCGTCAGGGTGTGGCCCGACATGAACAGTGTGCCCTGGGTAACCTCGACATCGCCGCGATAAATAGTCACGCCCTTTTTATCGTCAAGCTCGGCGCTGTTGGCCAGGATTTCCATGGGCTTGTCACTGTCGCTCGACAGGCCCCAGGCCGCCGGCACCAGCAGCATTGATATCAGTACTGCAAACGGATAAACGTGTAGGCTGGATAGCTGTCTAGTCATGGCTTGACCCCTGAGAATGCACCCGCTTCGATACGGGTATGAACCTGGTCCAGCATTTCGATGCGTTGTTCCTGCAGATAAGCCCGCATGCCGACCCCCTCTGTACGACTCTGCCGCGTGGCCAGCGTCGCCGGCTTGTCGGTCTCTGCATATTCGCGCTGTGGGTATATGTACGCTTCACTTGTGGTTATTTCGAAAACCGGCGCACCTTCGGTCGCGGGCTCCCAGAAGCGGACATCTCCGCGCAGCAGGATAGTCTCGTTGCCGGAGGTCACCCAGCCCCGTTTGGCGCTGACGTGCAGGGGTTCCCGGGCCGGCCGGAACAGCTCCAGCCGCGGCTCATGCAGCTCGGTTCTGGCCTGTGCCTCGAAATGCTCCAGGTATTCCGCCTGTAGCCGGCTCTGTGGTTCGCCTTCGGCGTTCATGTTAAGACTGTTGACGTCCGTCATTGTGTAGTCCGGTATCGGTTCAACCTTTACAGCTTCTTTTGTCTCATCTTCATCCAGTCGTTCAGCGAGCCAGAAGCTGCCGACCGTCAGCACAAGCAGGATGAGGATGATACGTCCGCGGGTTCGCATTGACAGCGGCTCAGTCGCAGGCCGCGGCTAGTTCGGCGTTTCCAGATAACGCTGCGCCAGTGACTGAAGTTTGTCCTGGGCCGAAAGAATGAGATCGCATATTTCACGCACGGCACCGCGGCCGCCGGCGGCTGCGGTCACGAAATCGGCATGCTCACGCACCAGTTCATGGGCGTCGGCCACCGTCGCGGCCAGACCGGCCTGGCGCAGTACCGGCAGATCGACCAGATCATCACCGACGTACGCGACCTCCCCGGCATCCAGTCCCAGCCGGTCGATAAGTTCTGCAAAAGTCACGGCCTTGTTTTCGCTGCCCTGGTAGACGTATTCGATACCCAGCGCGGCCATGCGTTCGGCGGTTGCCTTAGAAGCGCGGGCTGAAATGACCGCCACCTGGATGCCGGCCTCGCGCAGCAGGTTCAGGCCGAGGCCGTCGCGTACATGGAAAGCCTTGTATTCGGTGCCGTCGTCGCCGAGTATCAGCCGGCCGTCGGTGAGCACGCCGTCAACGTCGAAGACCGCCAGCCGGACCCGTGCAGCCTTGTCGCGAACCGTCGTCATACCACACCGGCCCGCAGCAGGTCATGCATATTGAGCACGCCGATCAGACGCTGTTCGCCATCCACGACGAGCAACGCATTGATCTTGTGGTTTTCCATCTGCGTCAGGGCCTCCACGGCGAGACTTTCGGCATGTACAGTTTTGCAGTTGCGGGTCATGACCTGGCTGATGGGTGCGGTATGAACGTTCACATCGGCGTCCAGCGCGCGGCGCAGGTCGCCGTCGGTGAATACGCCGATCACGCGGTTGTCACCGTCGACGATGGCGGTGGTGCCCAGCCCCTTGCGGGTCATTTCGACAAGCGCATCGCTCAGCAGGGTCTCGGCGTACACCACCGGCATCTCGTCGCCAGTGTGCATGATATTGCTGACATGCAGCAGCAGCCGCCGACCCAGCATGCCACCAGGATGTGACAGGGCAAAATCCTCGGCGCTGAACTCGCGTGCTTCCAGCAGCGCAATGGCGATGGCATCGCCCATCGCCAGTGTTGCCGTGGTGCTGGCGGTGGGTGCCAGTCCCAGCGGACAGGCTTCCTTCGCCACGCTGACGTCGATACAGACCTCAGCGGCGCGGGCCAGCGTCGACTGGCGCTTGCCGGTCAGGGCAATTAGCGGCACCCCGAGCCGCTTCATCACTGGCAGCAGGTCGATAATCTCGTCCGTTTCACCCGAATTCGACAGAGCCATTACAACATCCTCCGGGGTAATCATCCCTGCGTCGCCGTGACTGGCCTCGCCCGGATGCACGAAAAACGCGGGAGTGCCGGTACTCGCCAGCGTTGCGGCGATTTTACGGCCAATGTGGCCGGATTTGCCCATGCCGAGGACTACGACGCGACCGCTGCAGTCGAGCAGATAGCGGCAGGCGCTGACAAACCGGTCATCGATGCGCTCGGCCAGGCTGGCCACGGCCGCAGTTTCCGTGTCGATGACGGCGCGGCCAAGCTGCTTGAGCTTGGCGGCGTCGAAGCGCTGTAGATTTTTTACGCTGCGGGTCTTAGCAACCATAGGAGTGTACTAGCCGGCCGGCACCGGCTCGGCAAACAGCCAGACTTGATAACTGATAAAGCAGGTCAATAATAACAGTCCCTCCCAACGGCCGAGCCGGCCGTTGCGCCTGGCAAACAGCATCAGGCCCATCAGCACGCTCAGGACCAGCATGACCGGAAAATCACGTGCGATAGCCGCTGCACTGAACTTGTCCGGCCCCAGTAGGGCCGGCACACCCAGCACAGCCCACATATTGAACATATTTGACCCGATCACATTGCCTATCGCAATGTCCGCTTCGCGTTTGATCATGCTCATGATCGAGGCTGCCAGTTCCGGCAGGCTGGTGCCGATGGCGACGATGGTCAGGCCGATGACCAGATCGCTGACACCGAAGGCCTGGGCGATGATGATAGCACCCCGAACCAGCAGTTCTGCGCCGCCCAGCACCAGAATGAGCCCGAGCAGCAGGTGAATGAGTGCCTGCCGCTGGTTTAGGCCAATACGGTACTCCTGGTCACTTTCGCCGATCAGCGGATCATCGTCCGTAGTGATGGTGCGGCGCGCCATGCGCACGACGAGATAAATGGAAACGACCATTCCGGTCAGCAGCAACATACCGTCGAGCCGCGACAGATCGAGATCGTAGAGCAGAATGCCCGCAGTCAGTATGGCCACCGCCATCAGCAGATATTCCCGCCGCACCGAGGTGGACGCCAGTGTGAGCGGATAGAGTATCGCCGTTGTCCCCAGCACAAGGGCAATGTTGGCGATATTCGAGCCGATCGCGTTACCCACCGCGATTTCGATATGGCCGCGCAGGGCGGCCACCGATCCGACCAGCACTTCCGGCAGGGAGGTGGCAGTGCCGACGACCGTCAGCCCGATCATCAGCGGCGCGACGCCCAGATTGCGGGCGCTGGCCGCCGCACCGCTGACGAAGCGATCAGCGCCATAGCTCAGCAAGGCCAGGCCCGCGAGCACCGCAATACAGGCAAGCAGCATGCAAACCTCCAGGGTATCCCGCTCATGCCAGCCGGGTGTCCGCCATATTCCGAAAAACGCGCAATCATGCCAGATGCACAAGTCAGCACAAAGTTTTACCGGCGTTCATGGCAGCGCTGCGCCGGAACGCCATTTATAATACCCGCATGAACTCCATGGCCGAGACTTCAGCCGCCGATCCGCGCCTGGCAGCCTTGCGCAACTGGCTCGTGCCACGTTTCGGCCGCGTCGAGTTGCGGCCGGCCTCGACTGATGCCAGCTTCCGGCGTTATTTCCGCATTCAACACGACGGCGACAGCTATATCGTCATGGATGCGCCGCCGGCACACGAAGACTGCCGATCGTTCATCGATATCGCCGGTCGGCTCGCGCAAAGCGGCATCCACGTGCCGCACATACTCGATGCCGATCTGGAACAGGGTTTTCTGTTGCTGACCGACCTCGGCGAAACCGCGTATCTGCAGATGCTGACAGAAGCCAATGCCGATGCGCTGTATGCCGACGCCATCGAGGCGCTTATCAAAATCCAGCAGAGTGCGGACACCACCGGACTGCCGGACTATGATCGCAGCCGGTTGATGCAGGAGCTGCAACTGTTCCCGGACTGGTATCTCGGGCGTCATCTGGATATGACGCTGACACCGGCCGAGGCCGGCGATCTGGATGCCGTCTTCGAAGCACTGCTGGCGCGGGCGCTGGCCCAGCCAGCGGTGTTCGTGCACCGGGATTACATGCCGCGCAATCTGATGTATTCGGATCCGAACCCCGGCGTACTGGATTTCCAGGATGCCGTGCTGGGCCCCATCAGTTACGACGTCCTCTCTCTGTTCAAGGATGCATTCATCAGCTGGCCGGAGACGCGGGTCAACGTCTGGATCCAGGATTACTGGCAGCAGGCCCGGCATCGGGGTCTGCCGGTGCCGGACCGGATGGCAGATTTTCAGATCGATCTCGACTGGATGGGGCTGCAGCGTCATTTAAAGGTTCTCGGCATTTTCGCGCGCATTTGTTATCGGGATGGCAAACCGCATTACATTCGTGATGCCTGGCGCTTTGTCAGCTACGTGCTGCCGGTGGCAGAGCGCTATCCCGAGCTCGCGCCACTGGCCGATCTGTTCCGGCACCGGATACTGCCGCTTCTGGAGAGGGATTGAGGTGCAGGCGCTGATTCTTGCCGCCGGCCGCGGCCGGCGCATGCGGCCACTGACCGATCAGACTCCCAAGCCGTTGCTGCCCGTCGGCGGCAAGCCCCTCATTCAATATCATATCGAGCGTCTGGCCGCGGCCGGCATTCGGCGGCTGGTGATAAACCACGCCCGGTTCGGTGAGCAGATAGAGGCGGCCATAGGCCCGGGAGACCGTTTTGGTGTAAGTATTCACTATTCTCCTGAAGGCGATGAGCCTCTGGAAACAGGAGGCGGAATACACCGTGCGCTGAAGCTTATCGAGACCGATCCCTTTGTCGTGGTAAATGCCGATGTTTACACTGATTTTGCTTTCAACAGCCTGAGCCTGACCGCGACCGACCTGGCGCATCTGGTTCTGGTTGACAATCCCGTTCAGCACCCGCGGGGCGATTTTTCGCTGGTGGATGGCCGGGTGGGCCTGCTTGATCACCCGCGTTACACTTTCAGCGGCGTCGGCCTGTATCGTCGACAACTGTTCGCGGATTCACCGCCAGGCGCATTTCCTCTCGCACCGCTGTTACAGAGAACGGCAGCGGCTGGTCGGGTAGGCGGGCGCTACTACGGCGGGATCTGGGTGGACGTCGGTACTCCGGAACGGCTCCGTGATCTGGATACAGCACTGCTAAGCTGAATCCGTAATCCGAACTCTTGTCGATTAAGCCGGTCTTCATGGTATCCAAGGCAAAAGGAACTGGTGTTGCAGTGCAACATATACAAATGTTAGGCTCTTACACAGTGATCAATCATCTTCCCTCTATTTAGTATTAGTTAATCTGTAAGCCTCAATATGTTGTACCTGTTGGTTGTTATCGTCTCATTTACGAGATCGGTAAGCGGCAGATTGCGGCTTCAACCCGGAAGCGACCGGAGCAGCCAAGTACATGCGACGTCATCTGACAATCTGGCTAGTACGACACCCGCGCCTGCGGCGATTCATGACCGCCGGAGCGCTGTGTCTGCTGTGCCTGACTGTCGGCTTCAGCGCCTATGTTAACGAGCCGCGCCAGCTGATGATATTGGCAGAACCGCTTGTTTCCGTAACAGAGGCGGCGCCAGCCCCCCGCCAGCAATCGGCTGCTCCCTCCGGAGATACGATAGCCCCGTTGCTCAACACGGAGCCCGCCGAAACGCAACCAACCCCGCTTGCCGATGAAGTCTACGGTGAAGCCCAGGCGAATGCCGACAGCCTGCGTATACTGGCCCTGCGTGATGAAGATCATCCCGGTCAACCGGCTGTCAGTGCCACCGAGCAACGCCTGGTTGAGGCCTATGCGCGCGAGACCGGCCGCAGCCCGGTCTGGAAACTGGTTGATGAAACCTGGGATCTGCTGCCCGCTCTGCATGCCGGACAAGGCGATGTGATCGTCGGCCAGAACACAGAGCTGCATGCCGGCATGCAGGATCAGGCGCTTTTTACCCAGCCGTGGAGCGTGTCCCGGCAACAGATCATCAGCCGCCGTGACGCCGGTCTGCCTGACAGTCTCGTGGATATACACAGCGGCCGCATTGCCGTGCAGCGTGATTCCGTTGCCTGGCCTCTGCTCAAAAACCACGCCGACCGCCACCGCGATTTAAACTTGGTTGCTGTTTCGGCGAATCAGCCCGTGTCTTTCATGCTGCAGCAGCTCAGCAGCGGCCATTATGACGTGGCGGTAGCGGCGAGTAATGACCTCGGCGACACACTGAGCCGGTATCCGCAACTCGGCGTGGCCTTCGATCTGCCCGGTGGCGATAACCGGACATGGGCCGTGCATCCGGACGCTACGCAGCTGCATGAATCCCTGAATCATTATCTGGGTCGCGAGGCACTGTCTCGCAGCGTCGCGGACGTGCGTTTCGAGGATCTGCCGCGTATTGCTGAACGCAATATGCTGCGAGTGATCACCTATCAGAATCCGGCCAATTATTACCTGGACGAAAGCGGTGAACTGCGCGGTTTCGAATATGAACTGGCGCGGCAATTCGCCGAACGCCACGATCTGCGCGTTGATGTCGTGGTGGCGCCATCGCAGCAGGATATGCTGCGCTGGCTGCTGGAAGGGCGTGGTGATCTGATCGCTGCGTCCGTGCCCGCAGCCGGTGTGCGCGAGGATTCGCGGCTCAGCCTGTCGCGCCCGTATAACTATGCGGCGCCGCTGATCGTCGGACGCAAATCCGATACCGGGCTGATCGATGCCCGTGATCTAGAGGGCCGGCGCATTGTCCTGCCGGAAGGCAGTCCTTACAAACGAATGCTCGAACGCTACCGTCAGCGCGGCATTGGCGTGGAGATCAAAGAAGCCGGACCCGGCGTGACCCAGGCCGAGATTTTGCATCGTACCTCCGAAGGTATTTATGACCTGACTGTTATCGGCAGTCACAAGGTGCGCAGCATGCTTGCGGCGGAACCGGAGGTGCACGCCCACTTCCCGGTGAGCGAGCCATTGCCGCATGCCTGGATCATGCGTGCAGAAGATCAACGGCTGCAGGTCGCTGTTGATGAATTTATCGACGAGACTTATCGCGGTCGCGATTACAATGTATTGCATGCGCGCTATTTCGAACGTCCGGCCAGGTTCCTGCCGCTCAAAACCGCTGATCAGGAGTTACTGGCACTCGGCGGTGAACTCTCACCTTACGATGTAACAGTGCGTGAAAATGCCGACCGGTTCGGAATCGACTGGCGGCTGATCGTTGCGCAGATGTATCAGGAGAGTCGTTTCAATCCCGAGGCCGAATCCAGCGCCGGTGCCATCGGCCTCATGCAGATGCTGCCGAGTACCGCCAGTGAACTCGGTGTATCCGACCTGAGCGAGCCGAAGTCCGCCATCCGTGCCGGTGTTCAGTATCTCAGCAATCTGTACGGTCTGTTTGAAAATGAACTGGCTTTCGAGGATCGTACGTGGTTTGCACTGGCCGCCTATAATGCCGGTTTAAAGCGTGTGAAGCAGGCGCGGGAAAAGGCCGCGGCGATGGAACTGGATCCGGATCGCTGGTTTGGTAACGTTGAAAAGGCCATGCTGGCACTGGCTGATGACGGCGGTTGCCATTGTGCCCAGCCTGTTGCTTATGTGCGTGAAATCCGCGCCCGTTACCATAACTATGTTCGCCTGACCCACGCAGTTCAGTACGCTGCCAGCGAACATAACCGTGTCAGCCACGACACCTGAACCTAGGCGGCTGTCTGTTATGCTGTCAGCGACAGTTGCCGGACATGAGCCATGGGTCAGGAAATCAACAGCAGTCGTTTTACTGCGCAGGACTTCAGCCGGTTCCAGCGGCAGTTAGGTGAAGAAACCGTGGCACTGGAGCGCTGCTTTGTCGAGCAGCGCCTGGAAGAAACCGGCGGTGTCGGTGGTTTCGAACTCGAAGCCTGGCTGATCGATGCACAGGGCCGGCCGGCCCCGATCAATGCGGCATTTCTGAAGCAGGTTAATGACGCCAAGGTCGTTCCGGAGCTGGCAGCTTTCAACGTCGAACTGAATACGGCGCCCCAGCCGCTGCATGGCAATGCTCTGGCCGTTATGGAAGCCGACCTGGCGCACACCTGGTCGGTTTGTCAAAGTACGGCAGCCGACCTGGATGCCCGGTTGACGATGATCGGTATCCTGCCGAGCGTGACCCAGGCCGAACTCAGTCTCAGGAACATGTCGGGGCTGGCGCGCTATCGGGCGCTGAATGAACAGGTCTTCCTGCTGCGTAACGGCCAGCCCCTGCAGCTGCATATAGAGGGCCGGGAAACGCTGAGCCTGACGCATCACGACGTAATGCTGGAGGCGGGCACTACCTCACTACAGCTGCATCTGCAGGTACCGGCCAGCCGCGCACATCGTTATCTCAATGCCGCCCAGATCGCGGCGGCGCCGATGGTCGCGGTCGGCGCCAACTCGCCCTACCTGTTCGGTCATGATCTGTGGGCGGAGACCCGCGTTCCACTGTTCGAGCAGGCGGTTCAGGTAGGCTCGCCCGGCCAGCGCCGGGTGACATTCGGCAGAAACTATTGCCGTGAATCCGTATTCGACTGCTTCCGGGAAAATCTGGAGACCTATCCGGTACTGGTACCGGCGGACATGCGCGACGAAACCCAGGCATTCGCGCATCTGCGTTTTCATAACGGCACGATCTGGCGCTGGAACCGGCCGCTGATCGGTACTGAACAAACGCCGGCTCACGTCCGGATCGAGCATCGCGTGGTGGCGGCCGGCCCGAGTGTCGTCGATTGCCTCGCCAATGCCGCCCTGTTCTTCGGACTGATGAGTGCCTGGCTGGAACAGGAACAGCCGGTCGAGAATCAACTCGACTTCGCCACCGCTCGTGCCAATTTTTATGCCTGTGCACGTGACGGGTTCGACGCACGGGTCAGCTGGCAGGCGGGTAAAACGGCCAGCGTTCAGGAACTGATACTGGAAGATCTGTTGCCGCAGGCACGAACCGGCCTCGAGCAACTCGGCATCGACACCGATGATATAGAACGCTATCTCGGTATTATCCGGTCGCGCACGGACTCCGGCCAGAACGGTGCCGTGTGGCAGCGTCGCTGGGTTGAACAGCATGGCCGGGATATGCAGCAACTGACTCTGGCCTACCTGGCGTGTCAGGAAAGCGGTGATCCCGTGCATGCCTGGCGATTCTGAGCCATGCTGAACATACGTCACGATCTGCCCGAATCGATCCTGAAGCGGCCGGCACACCGGCTCTATGACGCGCTTGGCGGACCGACACTGGTGCATCTAAAGGGCGCCCGCACACCGCCGCTTTTTCTGAGCGTGCTGATGCATGGTAACGAGGATACCGGCTGGCGTGTCGTGCAGAATGTATTGAAAGAACGCGGCGCGGATCTGCCGCGCTCGCTGTCGATTTTCATCGGCAATGTACAGGCCGCACGTTACGGCAAACGGCGGCTGGAGCGACAGCCGGACTACAATCGTATCTGGGCCGGCGGCGTCGATCCGGAACACGCCGGTGAGTACGCCATGATACGCAAGGTGATCCAGGCCATGCGCCGCCGCGGGGTATTCGCGAGTGTGGATATACACAACAACACCGGCATCAATCCGCACTATGCCTGCATCAATCGTCTGGACGCCATTTACCTCAATCTCGCCCAGCGTTTCTCGCGTATGGTGATCTATTTTACCCGGCCCGGCGGCGTGCAAAGTCTGGCGTTTGCCCGTTTCTGCCCGGCCGTGACGCTGGAATGCGGTCAGCCCGGCGACGAAATCGGCATCCAGCTTACCAGCCGTTATGTGAATGAACTGCTGGAGCTGGAATCGTTACCGCAGGCAGCGATCGATCAAGACAGCATCGACCTGTTTCATACTGTTGCAGTCGCCAAAGTGCCAGCCGGCACCAGCATCAGTTTTACGGATAAACCGGCAGCCATTCGTTTTATCCGCGGCATCGAGCAGCTGAACTTTCAGGAGATACCGGCCGGTACCGTGCTGGCCCGGGTCAGCGCTGAACAGCAACCATTGGAAGTGATGAATGAGGCAGGTGAGCTGGTGGCGGATGACTATTTCGAGGCGATTGACGGTCAGCTGCAGACGCGCGCCGCGATCATGCCTTCCATGCTGACGACCAACGAACAAATCGTGCGTCAGGACTGCCTGTGTTATCTGATGGAGCGCTATGATCTGAGTCGCGGTGAAAAGCCGTTGCCGCATGCGCCGATCTGGAACTAGCCGGGGTTATTAACGCAGCGGTTACTGATCAGGTGTTACGACACCAGTAATACCAGGCGGCGGCATCCTGCCATTCATCGTTGCTGATATCGCGCGGGCGTTTGATTGATTTGCGATCCGATTCGCGTGCCGGCCGCCAGGCCGGATCCCGCACGACGTCCGGTTGTTTCGCCTGCTCCGACGGCTCTTCGCCGTTGCAGTGACCATAGCGTTTGAAGTTTTTCTGTGCATCGACCAACGATGGCTTGTTGGCGCCTTCGGCAAACCACGGGTTGAGCATCTGGATTGGATCATCCTCCCAGTTACAGACACTGCAGACACTGTAAGAACCGGGCTGACCCTGGATGGTCAGGTAGCCACAGCACGGACAAGTGTAATGCTTTGGGTTCATGTGATCGGATTCTCGTGCAGCTCTGTTACCAGCATGTGTACAAACCGGGGAGAAGTTGTGAATGCAGAGTATGAAAGACAGGGTGAGGGCAGCTTGAGAACTGCGGCACAGATTCGGGAATTACTATCGCCAGGGACGGCTGTGTAGGCAGGGCGTTCTGCCGGAAAAATCCGGGCTGTGGACGAACTCAGCCGGTTGTCAGAGATTGCCTCGTCGCGCTGCTATAGCGGGTCGGGTCCTGTAAGCCGGCCTGACGGAAGCCTTCGCGGCGAAAACGGCATGCATCGCAGCGACCACAGGCCCGCCCGGCCGTATCCGCCTGATAACAGGATACAGTCAGGCTGTAGTCGACACCCAGTTCCGTTCCGCGCCGGATAATGTCGGCTTTGCTCAGATCGATGAGTGGTGTATGCAGTGTAAGTTTCGCGCCTTCCACAGCGCGCCTGGTTGCCAGGTTGGCCATCGCTTCAAAGGCACGGATATAGTCCGGCCGGCAGTCGGGATAGCCGGAATAATCCACGGCGTTGACGCCTATATAGATGTCATCGACCGCCAGGATCTCGGCCCAGCCTAGAGCATAAGATAAAAAGATCGTATTCCGGGCGGGAACATAAGTGACCGGGATACCTTCGCTGCCAGGTTCGGGCACAGACAGCCGGTCGTCGGTCAGCGCGGAACCGCCGAACTGACGCAGATCGATGGTAATGACACGGTGTTGGCGGGCACCGAGTTGGTCGGCCACCTGCCGGGCCGCGTCGAGTTCCGGCGCGTGACGCTGGCCATAATCAAAGCTCAGCGCATAACAGCTGCAACCCTCGGCCCGGGCAAGCGCCAGGGTGGTGGCCGAGTCCAGTCCGCCCGACAACAGTACCAGTGCTCTGTCAGATCCCGGGTCCATTGCCCCACAGATACTTATGCAGCTGGATCTGTAACCTTACCGGCAGCTGATCGGCGAGTATCCAGTCGGCCAGTTCGCGCGGCTCGAGTTGACCGTGACTGGGTGAGAACAGCACTTCACAGTGTCCTGCGAGTGCCTGCGTATGAAGCATGTCGCAGGCCCATTCGTAATCCGCGCGGTCGCAGATCACGAATTTGATCTGATCGCGTTCATTCAGATGTTCGAGGTTGGTGTAACGGTTTTTATCAACTTCACCCGAGCCTGGTGTTTTCAGATCCATGACCCGGATCACCCGCGTGTCGACGGTTGTGATATCCATGGCGCCGCTGGTTTCCAGGGAAACTTGATAGCCATCATCACAGAGTCGGCGCAGCAGCGCCGGGCAGTTGCGCTGGGCCAGCGGTTCGCCGCCGGTGACACAGACATGTGGCGTCTGATGGTTCGCGACTCGATCGAGAATGGCGGCAACAGACATTTTCTCGCCGTCGTGGAAGGCGTAGGCCGTGTCGCAGTAACCGCAGCGTAGCGGACAGCCGGTCAGACGTATGAAGACGGTCGGCAGGCCGCTCTTACTGCTCTCGCCCTGCAGCGAGAAAAAGATTTCACTGACGCGCAGTTCAGCCTGATCGGGGTGATCCGAGGAGAATGCAACGCTGGGAACCGCCATAACGCATGCCCGGCAGGGGCTCAGCTGCCGGCCTGCATCTGCTGCAGACGTTCCTGCGCCAGACTGGCAGCTGTCGAATCCGGATACTCACTGCGAAGTGACTGCAGAATCTGACGGGCCTGTTCGGTATCGCCGAGTTCATGCTGGCTGTATCCGATTTTCAGCATGGCATGCGGTACTTTCTGGCTGTCGGGATATATATCGATCAGGCGACGGTAGGCGGCTACGGCCTCTTCGAAATTACGCATGACATAGTGGCTTTCTCCCAGCCAGTACTGGGCATTGTCGGCGTACTCGCTGTTAGGATAAGTCTCAAGGTATTGAGCGAAGGCGCTGTTGGCTTCCTGATATTTACCGGCCTTCAGCAGATTGAATGCCTCGCTGTAGGCAGTGTTTGCACCTTCCGTATCAGTGGCAGCGGCGGCAGCGTCATCAGCCGTGTCAGAATCGGGTACAGTAGCAATTTCATCGCCACTGTCAGTGTCGTCGACGGCGCCCTCGACCATCAGCGGATCATCAACAGCGAAGTCGTCGTCACCGCTGTCGCTGTCACCGCCCGTCACTTCCTGCAGACGCCGGTCGATATCGGCATACAGTTCCTTCTGCCGTTTGGTCATTTCATCGAGCATATGCCGCTGGGTCTCATTCTCGCCCTGCAGTTGCCGTACCTGTTCCTGCAGGCGCTGTACCTGATTGTACAGATCCAGCAGGCTCTGATTGTCGATCATGCGCTCGAGGCGCTGCAGGCGCTGCTGGATGTCCTGATCCGACAGCTCAACAACAGGCGCATTATTCTCGGCAGCAACGGCGCCTGGAACAAAGGCAATTACGATTAGTAATAAATGTTTAATGTTGCTCTGATGAAACATTCCACTTCTCTATGGACAGTACGCCACTCATCCTGACTAATGCACATAAGGCAAAGTCGTATTGCACAGAAGTGCATTAATATCGATAGCCCGGTCTGCCTTTAATAATACGGTTCTGGCTCAGGGGTATCAGCTTCCTTCTGCTGCTTAACCTGCTCCAGTTCCTGTGTCAGTTCATCGATACGGTGCCGCTGGGTTTCAACTTCCCCTTGCAACCGCCGCAAGTCGTCCTGCATTTGTAACAACCTGTTGTCAAAATCCGCCATGGCATTAGCTTCCCGCCCTTCCAGCGACTGCTCAATGCGTTCCATACGCTGGCCGAGCTCTTCCTCCGGTGAACTGCTGCATCCGGCGAACAGACCCGGAAGAACGAAAGACATCGCGAGCAGCCGTCGGCTATTTTTACAAGAAGTCATTTTGCTTGCTCAATAAACAATGTCGACGCGACGGTTCAGGCGCCAGGCGTCCTCGTTGTGGCCATCGGCGACCGGGCGCTCCTCGCCATAGGAAACCGTACGGATCTGGCCGGCGGATGCACCCAGCAATACCATCTGTCGCTTCACGGATTCGGCGCGGCCTTCGCCCAGTGCCAGGTTGTATTCGCGTGAACCGCGTTCATCGGTATTACCTTCGAGGGTCATCATGGTGTCAGGATTTTCAGACAGATATTGTGCATGTGCTTCAATGATAGGCCGGTATTCGGAACGAATCTCGCTGCTGTCGTAATCGAAGTAGATGCTGCGCTGGGACAGCGGGCTGTCGGGATCATCCAGCGCGTCGCCGCTGAATTTACCGGCCTCACCCGCACCCGACGCGGAAGTACCATCCGCATCTTCCGCACCAGTTCCTTCTCCGGTGCCGTCGACAACCTCAGCTGCACGGTCGTCCTTGGTCTCCGTGGATCCGCACCCGGCGATGAAGACCAGCAGGAATGCCAGCAGCAGGTGTCTGAAGTGGAAAGCTTTCATGGTTATCTCCTTAGGGAAATCTCTGGTTACAGTTGCTAATTCATACAGACAATCAATGGGTAACTGACCCTCGGCGCCAGACCCAAATCAATTACGTTCATCATGCACACTTCTCGGCCACCCGCCAGGCCGGCCAATGATCGTTGCTTTGCAGCATAAGCATAGCACCCCGGGCCGGTCCGGTAGAATACGTGCCGTTAATCCTGGAACGGTCCCCAGTCCGGTTCGCGCACATCGCCGCGTGTTGCATCGAGCCGTTGTTTGACTTCGCCGTCGACGGAGACCGCCGCCAGAACGCCGTTTTCGCCGAGTGTCGTAGCATAGATGATCATACTCCCGTTCGGCGCGAAACTGGGCGATTCATCCAGACTGCCTTCGGTCAGCACCTGTGATTGCCCGGACGCCAGATCCTGTACGGCAATCCGGTAACCGCCATCGCCGCCACGAACCATGGCGAGCTTCTCGCCATCCGAGGAGATGGTCGGCCGCGCGTTGTAACTGCCATCGAAACTGACGCGCTTGGCGTTGCCACCGCTGTTGGATGCCGAATAGATCTGCGGGCTGCCACCGCGGTCAGAGGTAAAATACAGTTTATCGCCATCCGGACTCCAGGTCGGCTCGGTATCGATTGCCGGATTATTGGTCACCCGCTGCGGCAGCTCAGTGTCTATATTCAGGATATAAATCTCCGGGTTTCCATCCTTGGACAGGGTCATCGCCAGTTTCTTCCCGTCCGGCGACCAGGCGGGCGCGCTGTTGATGCCCGGATTCGAGGCGACAGCACGGCGCTGGCCTGTATATACATCCTGAATATACACCGCCGAATTCTTGTCCTCGAAAGAAACATAGGCCAGACGGCGGCCATCGGGCGACCAGCGCGGCGACATCAGCGGTTGCGAGGAATCCAGCAGAGTCTGTTCATTGTAACCGTCACTGTCGGCGATCTTGAGCTGGTACTGTTTTTTGTCACCCTGCTTGTTGACTGTTACATAGGCAATGCGCGTGGCAAAGGCACCGCGCGTGCCGGTGAGCTTTTCAAAAATGATGTCGGCGATCTGATGCGCGGTGTAGCGCAGCTGTGCCTCGCGCGTGGTGATGCTGTAACCGGCGATCTGTGTGCCGCGATACACATCGACCAGACGGAAGGTGATTTCGTAATTGCCGTCACTGAGTAGTTTGGTTTCACCTACCACCACATTTTCCATACCAATGCGCCGCCAGTCGGAAAAATTGATATCGTCAAATCGGGTGGGCTTGGTTGGCATGTCGTTGGGTGGTATCGCATTGAAGCGGCCACTGCGCAGCAAATCCTGGCGCACGATCTCGGCGACATCCTGCGGCGGTGTATTGGCTGACTGATTCCAGCCGAACGGCACTACGGCAATGGGCAGGGCATTTTCCACGCCCTTGTCGATAACGATCTCGAAAGCAGGCGCTGCTTTCGGCAACAGCAAACCCAGCATCATAAGCAGAGATAATGTGAAAATGGATGGAATTGCTTTCATGACGGCTTAGTCCTGCGGTTTGAATCGGATGTTGAATTGACGGAAGCCCAGGCGTTCAAAGGTCTCGGGATCCTCCGGTACGCGTAATGGTGAAGCTTTCTCAACGGCAACGATAGCACGCTGATCGAACAGGGCGTTGCCGCTGGATTCGGCAATTGTGGCGTCCAGTACATCACCGTTCGGCGCCAGGCGGACACGGATGACTGCCTCCAGACCCGGCGCCAGGCCCTGTTTATTGAAGTTTGATTCGATCTGGCGCGTGATAATTCCGATAAAGCGCGATCGCATCGAGGCGTCTTCCTGGCTGCGCCGTGCTGATTCCTCTGCACTCAGTTGTTCCTGCAGGGTTTTTTCAGCGCGGGCGCGCGCTTCGGCCTCGCGCTGTTTGCGTGCTTCTTCCTCCTGGCGCTTACGTTCTTCCTCTTCCCTGCGCTTGCGCTCTTCCTCGGCCTGGCGGGCTTCTTCTTCGCGGCGTTTGCGCTCTGCTTCGGCCTCGCGGCGTTCTTCTTCGAGGCGTTGACGCTCTTCTTCCTGCTGACGTTTCAGTTCTTCCAGGCGCTCCTGTTCCTTGCGGCGTTCTTCTTCCAGCCGCGCCTGCTCTTCGCGGCGTTCCTGTTCCAGGCGTTCCTGTTCCTCGCGCTGCTGCTGCTGCTGTTTGCGCAGTTCCTCCAGCCGCGCCTGCTCTTCCTGGCGCGCCTGCTCTTCCTGGCGCTCCTGCTCGAGCCGCTCCTGCTCGAGCCGCTTCTGCTCTTCCTGACGCTCCTGCTCGAGCTGCTTCTGCTCTTCACGCAGCTGCGCAATTCGCTCCTGCTCGGCTTCCCGTTCCTGACGTGCCTGTTCCGCTTCGCGCTGAGCCTCCTCCATGCGCTGTTGCTGTTCCTGCTCGGCTTCGCGTTCGGCCTGCTGGCGTCTTTCGATCGCTTCCACCTGTTCCTGGACTTCCGCTTCATCGACCGCGACCGCATCGATGATTTCCTGGTTCTCACCTGGCACTGACGGTGCCTCGACCTTGCTATCCAGGTTGATCAACAGTACGGCAAGCACGGCGACATGCAGTACGATAGACAGCAGGAATGCCCGGGAGGTGTCTAGCCAGGTATGGCGCATACTGAGTCAGTTGGCTTCGTCTTGCGGCGGTTTGGTCAGCATGCCGACGTTGGGAACACCGGCCTTCTGTAGCAGTGCCATAACGGTTACCACCTGACCGTAGGACGCCGCAGAATCTCCCTTGATGTAAATCGGCAGATTGGGGTTGTTACGCAGGAACGCGGCCACGGTGTTGACCAGATCCTGCGAGGAAACCGGTTCATCCGGATGATCGCCGGAATCGATGTAGATGCGACCGTCTCTGTCAACGCTGACGACAACCGGTTCATTGTCATCGGGCGTGATCGTTTTGGATTCCACCTTGGGCAGATTCACGTTCACGCCCTGGGTCAGCAGCGGTGCCGTGATCATGAAGATCACCAGCAGCACCAGC